>JANQMK010000317.1 GCA_028280085.1 Pseudomonadales bacterium | reverse complement strand
CTAATATACGTCGAAGATGGCTGATCTGATCGCGGTACTCTGCTGCTTGTTCAAACTCTAAATTGGCAGCAGCTGTTTCCATTCCGTCGGCCAGTTCTTTTAACAGCTCTTCGTTCTTGCCTTCTAAAAACAATGTCGTATGGCGCACATCCTTATGATAATCTGCTGTTGAAATTGCACCGACACAAGGTCCGGTACAACGCTTAATTTGGTATTGCAAGCATGGGCGTGAACGATTTTTAAAAAAACTATCCTCACATTGTCGTATGCGAAATACTTTCTGTAATAACAACAGACTTTCTCGTACCGAACTGACATTTGGGTAAGGTCCAAAGTATTCACCCTTTTCTTTTTTCGCCCCACGGTGTAGCACTATACGAGGATACTCTGCGGCTGAAATAAATATATAAGGATAGGATTTATGATCCTTAAGCAGAATGTTATACGGTGGTTGGCTTTGTTTAATCAGACTTTGTTCAAGAATAAGCGCTTCTGTCTCGGAGTTGGTGACAGTAACATTTATACGGTGAATCTTCGCAACCAATGCTACCGTTTTGTTAGTCAGGCCTCGCGAACGAAAGTAACTGGCTACACGATTCTTAAGATTTTTGGCCTTACCAATATAAAGAATATTACCCCCATCATCGTACATTTGATAAACGCCTGGGCGCTGGGTAAGATTCTTAAGAAAAGATTTAGCGTCAAACTGAGTAACAGTAGGTGAGTTTTCTTTCTGCTTGTTTTTTTCAGCCAAGTCAAAACCTTAATCGAACACAGGTTTTATTCATAAAACCACGCTAAACTGGCCCTATTGTTAAACACTTTGTTAAACTAACGCTTCGGAGTCTAACATGCCATGTTTCACCGCCATAAGCGTTAATTCAACGTCACTATTAATACTCAATTTCTCGAAAATTCGATAACGATAGCTATTGACTGTTTTAGGGCTAAGACAAAGTTTATCTGAAATATCTTGTACCTTATGGCAATTTACTACCATCATGGAAATTTGTAGTTCTCTTTCAGACAAAATGTCGAACGGATTATCCGCTTGCGTGCCGGCAGTAAAAGGTTTTAACGCCATCTGTTGAGCAACCGAGGGACTAATATAACGCTGACCAGAATACACTGTTCGAATTGCTTGTACCATTTCATCCAACGCCGCACCTTTTGTGACATAACCACAGGCCCCCGCTTGCATCAAACGTGTCGGGAACGGGTCATCATCAAGCGCTGTCACGGCGATAACTTTAATATCTGGTAAAACACGTGAGATTTTTTTGGTTGCCTCCATGCCACCAATGCCGGGCATCTTCAAATCCATCAGGATTACATCGGGCATCAACTCCCTAGCCAGTTGAACTGCTACCTCCCCCGTTTCAGCTTCACCAACGGCACTAATGCCCTCTACATCTTCTAACATACGCTTAATACCACTGCGTACTAGATCATGATCATCTACAACTAATACTCTAATCAAGATATACCCCGAGGCAATAAAACTACGGCAACAATGTAAAAACAACAGCAGTGTAAAGACAGCAACAGCGTAAAAACTGTAACAATGTAAAACTACAGCAACAATGTCTTGAAACTAACATGTCGTAAAACTAACTATGTCGTAAAACAGGCTGGTTAGGCACCATAATCATTATTGTTTATTGGTACGCCACCATTTCACTGTATTTGAGCATACTCTATCGCTTCTACATTAGACAAAATAGAATTGTCATCTTCCGACCAATCAGGAGCAATAGAACATACAGACACCACATAGTGTGCAGGCCTAGTAAGATACCATCAGACACAGTTTTTTTATAGTGGAACTAGTGCTAATTTGAATAAAAAATTGGAATCACCCATTTTCCGGTAATAACCTACCCGACTACTGTTTACAATCACCAGGAGTAACGACGGCACAAATCATGTTCGGACTATTAAGCGGTCGATCACGTAAACAATGGTCTAGAAATAAATAGAATCAATACGTTAGCCGTCATTTTTGTAACAACATTATAAGTAACGCAATGAGTGATGTACGAATAGTGTATGAATAGTTGAATGCATTTATATAATACTCGGTTCAATTTCCAACTGAACGTCATATTTTTCCTTGATCGATGTTTGGATCTTTTTTGCTAATGCGAGTAGCACATTACCTTCTCGCTTATCATAATTTACCAATACCAAGGCTTGCTTATCATGCACCCCCACACCAGCCTCACGATAGCCTTTCCAACCAGCATGTTCAATTAGCCATCCAGCCGCCAATTTGACTTGTTCATTATTGTAAGAAAATGCAACCAACTCTGGAAACTGTTGCCGTAATTGATCATATTGTTCAATACTGACCAGGGGATTCTTAAAAAAACTACCGACATTGGGCATACACAATGGATCTGGCAATTTCTCACTTCGCATTTGCCGTACCGTCTGTTCAACTAACTGTGGCGACAAGTCGCTATACTGATTTAAACGCGACTTAAGCGGTTGGTAGGTTAAAACCAGCCTAGGTTGGTGTTGTAATTTTAGTGTAACGGATAGGATAATACATCGACCACGCATTTTGTGTTTAAAAATACTATCCCTATAGCTAAAGTGGCAGCCCGTTATATCAAAATTAACAATACATTTTGACTGTATATCCAAAGCTTGTAATTCAACAAAGAAATCCGCCAGTTCGACACCATAGGCACCAATGTTTTGTATGGGCGCAGCTCCTACCGTACCGGGAATACCCGTCAAATTTTCTAATCCCCATAAATGAAAACGTTGACTATAATCCACCAGATGTTGCCACGCTTCTCCTGCGCCGGCTTTTATCACGCTATATTCATCGCACTCTTCGATAATCTCAATGCCCAGTAAGTTATTTTTTATAACAACACCACAAAAGTCCTGGGTAAAAACCACATTGCTACCCTGACCTAAAATGAGGATCGGCAAGCGACGTAGCTGTGCAAAGTTCACGGCCTCTATTAATTCAGCGTGATTATGTGCTTCAATAAAATATTGCGCTTTTGCTGGGATCGCCAGGGTATGGTGAGTTTGTAAAGAATAATCAGGAAATAAAGGCATGATAACTACGACAGATGTTGCATCTTAATATTTTCAAGTAAGCCGTGAGCGGCATCCTCAACTAAATCGAGTACCAGATTAAAGCCATCTGAGCCACCATAGTAGGGATCAGGTACTTCCCGATACTCCCTATGATGAGGTTCAGTACTATAAGTTAAAAACAACCTAAGCACACCAGAAAAATCTGCGGGACACATGCCATATAAATCATTTAAATTTTGTTGATCCATTGCAAGTATATAGTCATAGGTTTTAAAATCAGCTGGTTTAACTTGCTGTGCTCGTAACAGACTTAAGTCATACCCCCTTTGTTTAGCGGCTGACTTAGCTCGAGCATCAGGAGAAGCACCAATGTGCCAATCGCCTGTACCAGACGATGCCACCATTATTTTGTCATCGAGAGAGGCATCACTGACAACTTTTTCAAATACGCCATGTGCAGTCGGCGAACGGCAAATGTTACCGAGACAAACAAACATCACTTTTATCGTCATGCATACCTCTTTAATTACCACTGATCTAGTTATTGCAGATCTAGGGCACCTCTGAATTGCTGTCTAATCGACGTTAAATCTTCTGGTGTATCGACTCCGGGCGGTACCATTTCATCTGCAATAGCGACGTGGACTTTAGCACCATTCCACATTGCTCGAAGCTGTTCCAGACACTCAGCCAATTCAATCGGACTAGGCGACCATTGCACAAAATTATTCAGTAGATTGACCCGATATCCATAGATACCCACATGGCGAAAAAACTCGATGTCTTCAGGTATCTTACGATCGTTCTGGTTAAATGCCTGCCGCGGCCATGGAATAGGAGCACGGCTAAAATAAATGGCAAAGTTACGTCTATCCATGATGACCTTGACCACATTCGAGTTTAGCAGATCATCGACCGACTCTATTTTTTCACACAGTGTCGCAATGCTTGCCTCTTGTTCGGCAATCAAATTGTGTGCTACCTGATTAATCACTCGCGGAGGGATAAGAGGCTCATCACCCTGAACGTTCACTACAATATCATCGGCATATAACTTAAGCTGAGTTACCACTTCTTGCAATCGATCAGTGCCAGAAGGATGATGGGTTGACGTCATACAAACTTTTGCACCAAAGCCCTCACAGGCATTTTTTATCTCATCATTGTCAGTGGCAATAATAACATCACTGGCTTCGCTTAAGGTGGCGCGTTCATAAACATATTGAATCATAGGTTTACCATTGATATCGGCCAACGGTTTGCCAGGTAGGCGTATTGATTCGTAACGCGCGGGAATAATAACAGTAAAAGACATAGTAGATAATGACTCCTCGCAGAGATCAAACTAGTGATGATAGGCAATAACTAACATAACCGCGAAAAAAATGACAAAGATAATAACCAGTATATTAATGTCCATTAAATACATGATCAGAGTGGCTTTATCAGAATAACTTTATCAGAGCGACTTTGTCACTGCTCGTTTTTCATTGCCTCGGAGTTTAACTGCATCAATCAATGTTTCAACAAATTTTTCATCTAAACTGGCAGAGACCTTTAAGTACCAAGCGTTATCCAAGGTAAAGTTACATTTTATAGCATCCTTTTCGGTCATCACAATGGGCAGACCATCGTTAAAGTTAAAATCCTTCATCGTGAAGCGATGATGATCAGGAAAAGCATGTTCAATGAGATCAAGTTTTAGATTTTTTAGTGTATTAAAAAAACGTTGCGGATTGCCAATACCGGCTACGGCATGTACCTTCGACCCTGGTTTGCAATCAATAGTTTCTGAGGCCGTATTAGTAGTCACGTTAACCCACGTTTGAGGCAGCAATTGCATGTGGTGTACTGGCTTATCATAATGTTTACCAAGCGGATTGTCGGCACCGTTAACCACGACGAAGTTCACATCATGTAAACGTTTGGGCGGCTCGCGCAATGGCCCAGCAGGCAAACACATGCCATTGCCTAGGCCACGTTGTCCGTCAACTACCGCAATTTCGATATCGCGATCCAGCTCATAGTGTTGTAAACCATCATCACTCAAAATGACATCACACACTCGATGCTCAGCAATGGTTTGCGCTGCATATACCCGTTGTGGGTCTACCACAACGGGACAACCGGTATTCTTGGCAATGATAACCGGCTCATCACCAACTTGTTGATAGTTTGTTTTAGACGTTACCAAAAAGGGATAAAAAGGCGCATTGCCACCATAACCTCGACTGATGATACCTACCCGCAGGCCTCGCCCTTCAAATGCCTTCGCTAGTGCAATCAATAATGGCGTTTTGCCGGTGCCACCGACGGTAATATTACCAATGACAACAATAGGCGTAGCAGAACACCACAGTTTCTTGCGATTGACCAAAAAGCGATTACGCCGCAGTTGCACAGCCAATTTAAAGCCCCAGCTCAATGGCCACAGTGGCAAAGTCAGCCATCGACTGCCATACCAAGCTTTAACAATTAATCGTTCGCTAATAGATCTTGTCATAGCCCCCGCCACAGCGCATTTATTTTCCAGAGCTGGCCTTAACGTCTATCGCCTACACCGCCACATCACGCTTTATAAATTGAGTATGATAGAGCTGAGCATAGCGATTATTTTTTTGCAATAACTCGTGATGTTTACCTGCTTCCACGATGGCGCCATCCTCCATTACTAAAATCACATCAGCATGTTCTACCGTACTCAGTCGATGCGCAATGACAAAGGTTGTGCGCCCTTTCATTACCTTGTCCAAAGCCGTTTGTATTTGCCGTTCTAGTTCGTTATCTAAGGCTGAGGTGGCTTCATCCAAAATCAAAATTGGCGCATCTTTTAACAACGCTCTAGCAATGGCTATACGTTGCCTTTCCCCCCCCGAGAGCATGACACCATTGTCTCCCACAACCGTATCTAGACCATCACTTAATTCATTGATGAAGTCCATTGCATTCGCTAATTTTGCTGCATGCAACACTTGCTCGCGCGTTGCTTCTTTTAAGTCACCATAAGCAATATTGTTAAATAAGGTGTCATTAAACAATGTGACTTGTTGATTAACTAATGCAATTTGTTGACGAAGATTGCTTAACTTGTAGTCTCGTATACTGATGTCATCTAGCAAGATGTCACCGTCGGTTGCATCATAAAATCGGGTCAGCAAACTGACTAAGGTTGACTTACCACTGCCGGAGCTACCAACCAAAGCAATAGTTTGTCCAGGCAAACAGGTAAAACTAATATCTTTGATAACCTCATTATGGTTATCACTGTCGTCATCGCCAGTCTCGTAACTAAAGCTAACATGCCGAAAGTCCACTTGGCCTCGGACTCGATCAACGACTACTGTGCCAGAATCTCGTTCCGGTTCTTCATCCAGCAGGCCAAAAATATCCTGCGCCGCCGCCAAGCCTTTCTGAATCACGCTTTGTACTTCACTCAATTGACGAATGGGCTTCGCTAATAACCCAGCTGCCGTGATAAAGGAGGCATACATACCCGCCGTCATGCCGACATCTTGTCGCAACACTACCCATACCAGAAGACACATTGCCACGCCCACTAGTATCTGGATAGTCGGTGCACTGATAGCACTGGTGGCAGCCATCTTAATGCTCTGTTTGCGGTTGTCGTTACTTGACGCGAAAAAGCGGTCTTTTTCATACTGTTCACCACCAAAAATACGCATCTCTCGATAGCTATTGACCATCTCAGAAGTAACATGGGTAACATCTCCCATCGAATCCTGAATACGCCGGCTAATACGCCGAAAACGTTTACCCACGACACTCACCACGAGAGCAATAAAAGGAGCAATCGCGGCGAAAATTAGCGTCAATTGCCAGTTCAAATAGAGCAAATAGGCTAACAGTCCAAGGACCGTGGTGCCTTCTCGAATAACTACTTTCAGTGCATTAGTTAATGCGCCGGTAATCTGCTCAACGTTAAATGTAACGCGAGAAATCAAATAGCCGCTGGTATTGTTATCAAAAAACTGACTCGGCAATTCGGTCATTTTTTCAAACAGCGCTATGCGAACATCATGGACGAGGTAACGCGTCACGTAGGCCATACCATAGTTACCAATAAAAAAACCAATACCGCGAAGTACAACCAAGATAAACATAGCAATAGGTACAAGATAAGCAGCATGTTGTAACGCTGCAGTACCACCGCCGGCTAGTAACGAAACAATGCCAGAGATAATGCCGTCATCATAGTTTTCAGATTTATTCAACACGTCAATTAAATACTGGAGTACGTCAGCAAGCCCCACGACAGCCAAAGAATAGAGGGTAAAACCTAGGATACTTAGCACAAAAACATTGACGTAGGGGGACAGGTAAGACAGCAGGCGCCGGTAAAGATACCAGTCGGTTTGCGGTTGCTCAGTTTTTTCAATTACATTCATAGGCTAATGATACCGATTTTTAACCGGGTTTTCCGCCCTCAAATACAGGTGATTTTGCACTAAAACCCACCGTTTTTTTAAAATAGATAGATTATTAGTCAAGTCTAGCGGGCTCTATTGTTACACCCATGATAGGTTGTTTAACTAGCGTAGGGTATTCATGTAGTATTGTTCAGAAATATACCAGGTATTTGTTATTTTTCAGTGAATTTATCCAACTCAAGCATGCTTTCGAGCGTAGTAATGTTACCAGCCATTTTGTTTCCTTATTAGTTAACTGGCATGAGCGATAGCAACGAGCACTAGCTGTCTGGTTTCTTCGTAGTAATGCTCAGGTTAACAAAACCCAATTGACCTGACGCATCCATTGCCGTAACCACCGATTGGTGAGGCGTATTCGCGTCTGCAGTGATAATCAATGGTAAACTTTTATCACCGCCAGATACGGTGTCGATAGCGGCCATAAGCGTGTCAATTTTTTTATTCACCAAGCTTTTACCATTAACTGAGTAAGAACCTAGCGAATTAATGACGATCTCTATTTGCTTAGCTTTATCCGGTGACTTTTCACCATTTGCTTCTGGCAGCGCAATATTCAAATGGGTTTCTTTGGTAAAAGTCGTCGACACCATAAAAAATATTAGCAACAAAAATACAACGTCAATCAATGGTGTGAGATTGATTTCATCTGCGCTATCAGACTGCCTTTTGAATTTCACTAACTCTTGTCCTCACCACTATCATCGACGGTACGGTCGCTATGAAGCGCATCGACTAGCTTTATAGCCTCTTTTTCCATATCAACGACAATGGCATCAACTCTGCGTTGAAAATAGCGATGAAACATCATACTTGGAATGGCGACGGTTAGCCCTGCCGCTGTTGTCACTAAGGCCTCGGAGATACCACCGGCGAGCACGCCTGGATTACCCGTGCCCTGGACCATAATGGCAGTAAACACTTTAATCATACCGACGACGGTACCCAACAAACCTAACAGTGGTGTGATGGATGCGATGGTACCCAAAATACTTAAATACTTCTCTAATTCATGCACCACATGGTTAGCTGCCTCCTGGATACTTTCTTTCATAATCTCACGGCCGTGACGGGAATTACTTAATCCCGCGCCAAGAATCTCACCTAAGGCAGAATCTTGTTTCATTTCACGAATTTTGGCGCCATCCAGTTGGTTGGCCTTGATCCAGTGCCAGACCTGAGCAAGCAGGTGCTTAGGAACTAACTTGTTATTATTGAGAGACCAAAACCGTTCAATAATAATGGCCACCGAAACCACAGAACAGAGCAGAATGGGGACCATCAGCCACCCACCAGATTTCACTATCTCAAACACGGCATTCCCTTAAATGTCAGCTAATGAGGTTGTCAAACAGCGCGTCAACTTTACCATACTCTTCTCAACCGAAGAAAACTCGATAGAGAAGCCATATTAATAAATTTATCAAAGATTTACGTGAACACAACCCAAATATAAATGCGTTGTCGCTAAATGCCTATTTATCGTCCATACTTAAGATATTAGGTGCTGGATAGCAGATAAAGTGACGACAGTACAATTATAGTCACCAATCTGTAGACGCCCACAAGGCGCAACCTTTAGCACAGATTATCTGACCAAAAGGAGGATAATATGGCGACTAACGGCAACAACCCCAACAAGCCCGTTCAGACCTGCAGCCAAGATGCCCAAACCACCTGGGAAAACCCTACAAATACAATGGGATTTGCTTTTGTAGAATTCGCAACCAGTGATCCCAAGCCTATCTCCGCACTTTTTGAAGCCTTCGGCTTTACCCCCGTAGCTCACGATCGCGACAAACCCATCATCCAATATCAACAAGGTGATATCACTTTTTTTATCAATAGTTCACCAGAGGGCTTTGCGGCTGAATTTGCTGCCAAGCACGGTCCCTGTTGTTGCTCTATTGGGTTTAAGGTAAAAGACGCGGCAAAAGCGATGGCACACGCCTATCGCACCGGCGCTGAGGAGTATACACGCGGCAACCAAAGCTTCTCTCTACCAACGCTAACAGGAGTCGGCGGTAGTTTAATTTATTTGGTTGATGACAATGGCAAACATTTTTTTGAAAAAGAGTTTGCTCCTATCGGCAATCCCTGTTGGGAAAATAATGTCGGCCTCACTTATATTGATCATCTTACTCATAACGTCTATCGCGGCAATATGGATAGTTGGGCTGAATATTACGAACGAGTGTTCAACTTCAGAGAGATTCGTTATTTCGATATCAAGGGACAGCACACCGGTTTACTGAGCCGAGCAATGACCAGCCCCTGTGGGAAAATTCGCATCCCTATCAATGAGTCTACTGACGACCAGTCACAAATTGAAGAATACATCAGAGACTATAATGGTGAAGGCATTCAACACATAGCACTGGGTACCGATGATATTTACACCACTATCGAAACACTACGACAACGAAATATACAATTTATGACCGTACCAGATAGCTACTACGAAGCCGTCGATAGTCGTCTGCAAGCTCACGGCGAAGATCTCGACCGATTGTGCAAAAATCGTATTCTGATAGATGGTGAAACAACGCAAGATAAACAGAAAATTTTATTACAAATATTCACTAATAATTGCATTGGACCAATCTTTTTTGAGATTATTCAACGAAAAGGCGATCATGGATTCGGTGAGGGTAACTTTCAAGCGCTATTTGAATCCATTGAAATTGATCAAGTTCGACGGGGCATAATCAAGCATGACTAACCCAATACCGTTTCCACACAAAGAAGGTATTGTCTCTAACCAGGCCCATGCCGATTTACCCGAGGCAGCAATTTACGAACGAGAAGTGAGTCGTAAAGGCTTTAGTGGTGCAGCCAGCCATATACATCACCGACATCCACCAACAAATTGGATAAAATGGCAAGGCCCGCTCCGGCCCAGAGCATTTGATTTAAACCTACTGAATAATGTTACTAGCCACAGCCCCTGGGATGTGCCCCTGGTATTAGAAAATACGGACTGCTGCTATCGCTTCTGGTGTTGTAGTCAGTCAATGGAGTTTCTCGTTCGCAATGCCGACGGCGACGATTTGCTTTTTATACATAGCGGTCAAGGCGAACTATTTTGCGATTATGGCCACCTGCATTTTACCGAAGGTGACTACATTGTGATTCCACGCTCTACTAGCTGGCGTCTAGAGATAGAACAGCCGGCTAAAATATTAATGATCGAAGCCACTAACGCTGCCTATGGCTTGCCTGACAAAGGCCTGGTAGGTCAACACGCTATTTTCGATCCCGCTGTACTAGAAATGCCTCATATTAATGAAACCTTTCTACAACAGCAAGATGAAAATAATTGGCAGGTTTTAGTAAAACGCCATCGCCAAATTTCTACTGTTACTTACCCTTTTAATCCGTTAGATGCGATCGGTTGGCACGGTAATGTGTCAGTGGTAAAAATAAATTGGCGCGCTATTCGGCCTCTCATGAGCCATCGTTACCACTTGCCACCGTCAGCTCACACCACTTTTCTGACCGATCATTTCGTGGTTTGTACTTTCGTGCCCCGTCCTATCGAAACTGATCCCGGTGCCTTAAAAGTGCCATTCTATCACAATAATGATGACTATGATGAGGTTATCTTTTATCACCAAGGAGACTTTTTCAGTCGTGATGGTATTAGTCCGGGTATGGTAACATTTCATCCCTGTGGTTTTACCCATGGACCTCATCCCAATGCCTTTAAGGCAGGGTTAACCGCACAAAAAACCTTTACCGACGAAGTTGCTGTTATGCTGGATACACGCAATGCGTTAAATATCGGCAAAGCTGCTAACCAGATAGAAAGCCAGGACTACGTTGACAGCTGGCAGCCAAAATAGACATACTATGATTCAATAAGGTCCCTATAAAAGATAGAACATAGTAGATGATAGATAGTTGATTGAACATAGTAGATAAAAGACAAGACATAACATCAAGACATAACCTATAGTGCTCTTAACAAGATGAAACTAGCGACACGTAAAAATGGTAGTAGAGATGGTGAGCTGCTGGTTGTTAGCCAAGATCTTTCAACGGCTGTTTCTGCAGCGCCAATTGCAAATACACTGCAACAGGTACTAGATGACTGGCACAACCTAACACCGTCCCTGAAAACACTCTACAACGATCTAAATAACCATGGTGTCAGCGATAGCTTTCAACTAATAACAGCAGATCTTATGTCCCCCCTACCCCGTGCGTACCAATGGATAGACGGCAGTGCCTATGTCAACCACGTTGAGTTAGTCCGTCAAGCTAGAGGAGCAGAAATGCCTGCAAGCTTTTGGACTGATCCGTTGATGTACCAAGGCGGTAGTGACAGTTTTGTCGGCCCCAATGACAATATTTTAGTAGCTGACGAACAGTGGGGAGTAGATTTTGAAGCAGAAATCTGTGTCATTGTTGACGACGTACCTATGGGAGTTAGCATTGACCAAGCAGCAAGTTATATAAAGCTTATCTTGCTGGTTAACGATGTTTCTCTACGCAACCTCATTCCCAGTGAACTTGCTAAAGGTTTCGGTTTTTTTAATAGTAAGCCGTCCAGTGCTTTTAGCCCCACTGCCGTGACTTGTGACGAGCTAGGCGAATTCTGGGATGGTAAAAAATTGCATTTGCCGTTGGTCACCCACTTTAATGGTACACTGTATGGCAAGCCTAATGCGGGAATAGATATGACTTTCGATTTCCCTACTCTCATCGCCCATGCAGCCAAAACCAGACCACTTAGTGCCGGTTCTATACTGGGTTCAGGAACTGTTTCCAATCGAGACCGGTCGGTTGGATCGAGTTGCATTGCAGAACAGCGCATGCTTGAGATCATTGAACATGGTGAAGCAAAAACTGCGTTTATGCAATACGGCGATACTATTAAAATAGATATGATGGATAAATCCGGACAATCAATATTTGGTGCGATTGAACAGACGGTTGAACCTTATTGCTGTAAATAGTGCTTATCGACATTGAATAACATTTATTGCAATCATTCCTAACGGGAAAGACAACTACCGTGTTTAAACTCTATAGTTACTATCGTTCTTCTGCTGCCTATCGCGTCAGGATAGCCCTAGGATTAAAAAACCTAGATTACACCACTGTTCCCGTACATCTTTTAAAAAATGGCGGCGAACAACATGATAAAAGCTATGGTGATATAAACCCACAACAGTTAATCCCTTTGCTGGTTCACAATAGTAAATACATACAGCAGTCATTAGCTATTATTGAATACCTTGAAGAGCAGTTCCCTTTACCGGCATTGCTGCCTCAAGACGCTTTAGCGCGCGCTACAGTGCGCTCTATCGCCTATAATATCGCTTGCGATACACATCCACTTAATAATTTACGAGTTCTCAAATACCTACAAGAGGACTTAGCCATTAACGACAATCAGAAACAGGCTTGGTACAGCCACTGGGTCAACACAACCTTCACCGGGTTAGAAAAACAGTTAACTGATATCGGTAGCGGCGGGAACTATTGTGTTGATGATAAGCCTAGCTTGGCCGATGTCGTTTTAATACCCCAAGTTTACAACGCCGAAAGGTTTGCCATTTCACTTGAACCGTTTCCCCTGATTCAATCGATTTATCGATATTGTTTACAACAGCCCGCGTTTCAACAAGCAGCTCCTGATAAACAAATCGATGCAGAGTAAATCGACACGGAGTAAAGCAATATTGCGAATCGCTGAAACCATAATAGGTATATTAGTGACTATTTTTTCTACCTTCATTCAAGCCTTCCCAGAAAACATAAACCGCATCTAACACTTCGTTACCACGATCAATAAACATATCTTCGTCGAAATCATTGGCAAAGTAGAACTGTTCCAGTTCATCTTGAGTGTGCTTAGCATGATTTGCTTCCAGCTGACTGTGCCAAGTAAAGAAGGCTAAAGGAAATTGCTTGATGCCATGATGAGTCTTGTAATTTTTTAGGCCCGTAACAAGCTGTTCCCAAAAACCTGCTGCCGCCCAATTCTCCACTGCAT
>JANQMK010000210.1 GCA_028280085.1 Pseudomonadales bacterium | reverse complement strand
CTGTAGATAGACCGCCATCCACAACCAAGGAATGGCCGGTAATATAGGATGCCTCATCCGAAGCTAAAAATAGGGCGGCATTAGCTACCTCGACAGGCTGGCCAAAACGCCCCATTTGTTGTGCCTCAACTAGCTTATCTCGCAAGTTGACTTCACCAGCCCCCGTCACCGCTTTATCAAATGTCGATGTTTCGATAATGCCCGGGCAAATTGAGTTCACCCTGACACCTTTATGGGCATAGTCTTGCGCTAGATATTTGGTTGCAGCAATGATTCCGCCTTTAGCAGTATTGTATGCAGGAACCACCTTACTATTAACAATGCCATCAAAACTAGCAACATTAACGACACTACCACTACCCTGCTCTGCCATGATATTCAATGCGTGATAACAAGAGACGATGACACTACGCAAATTGAGGTTAAGCACTCGGTCCCATTCAGCAACATCTAACTGGCTGCCCGCAGCACTACCCGTAACACCCACGGCATTCACCACTATATCCAATGTACCATGATCTTCCACCGCATCATTTAGCGCCTGGCTAATCGAGCATTCTACCCGTACATCGCCCTGGACAAAACGAAATTCCTCCGCCATATTTGCGGCCACTTGCCAATCTTGGCAAGCAGGCTCGTTAATATCATAGGCATAGATTATCGCGCCTTCTTCAGCAAAACGACGTGCAATAGCTGCACCAATGCCGGAAGAAGCGCCAGTAATAAGAGCAACTTTTTTGGCCAAACGTTTCATGCTATAGGCTCCTTGTCGTATCCACCCTTCCTCTCACCTCCGTTCTCATATTTTTTGCAGCCTACCATAATTTTTGTTTAACTCGCTAAAAAACATTTAGCCCAATCAGCCTACCTAAGGCTAATAGCTAGCCAAATTATCAGCAGATGTTCATGCTGGGCTATGATTAATCAATTCCAACACATTTCGCTTATAATATTAGCAGTAACGAGAGTGTAAAATTTTTGCCCTTCTGCCTATACTGCAATTATCGCTATTTTAATTTAAAGTAGATCAAAAATTTAAAGTGGCTCAAAACCCAATCAAATTTGACCCCTGCTGACTACGCCAATATCATAGACTGCGCAAATGGCCCATATTCTAATCGTCGATAGTGTCAAAGATAACATCAATCTCCTGCAATATTTCCTTAAACAAGACGGCCATCAGGTCACAGTCACAACACAAGCACTTGAAGCGTTAGGTTTAGCTTGTCAATTACAACCAGATACCATTTTACTGAATACTATTGCGCCCGACATAGCCGGATTAACAATGCTGGAGCAAATAAAAAAAAATCCGTTGCTAATAAAGATACCTATTATCATGCTCATGGAAGACGATAATACCGAACAACTCAGCAACTATTTTGATCTAGGGGCGCATGATTACATCGCCAAACCGTTCAAATCCCCAGTGCTTAGAGCTCGTATCAAGGTCGCAGTAGCGTTCAAACAATACCAAGACCGTTTGGCCCAATCTAACGCAAAATTAGCTGCAGCCAACCAACGCCTAGAACACGTCACAATAACTGACACACTGACTCAATTAGTAAGCCGCGATCAGTTCTATAAGCTTGCTACCATTGAAGTCTCAAAGGCTAAACGGTTTAACAATTCGCTAGCAATCATTATCGTTGATGCCGACAAGCTTAAACATCTCAATAATAACTACGGTCATACCATGGGCGACGAAGCGCTACGTACTATTGCTGAGATTTGCCGCACCAGTGCTCGTGATATTGATATCGTAGGTCGACTCGGCAGCGCAGAAATAGCCATTTGCTGCGCGCAAACGGGCTTAACAGGTGGCAAAGGTTTAGCCGAAAGAATCCGTAGCGCGTTAGAAAACACGATTATTTCAGACAATAACCAGACAGCAACACTGTCAGTCAGTTCGGGGGTATCTGAATTAAAGGATGAAGATGATATAGATACGCTAGTCAATCGTGCGACACAGCAGCTCTACCAGGCTAAAGCGCTCGGCCGCAACCGCGTTTGTGCGGATGACGAAGGACTAGCCACACTTTGAATAACCACAATTAAGGCATGTCAAACAACCATCCATCATAACAGCAGCTTTAGTATGGCACTTACTACAAAGCTCAGCGCTAGCAGGGAAGTCAGTATCAACGCCGCCGCCCATATTCGCCGCTCTTGCTGTAGCAGACTCTGCTGCTTCAACTGCCTTTTTCTTTTCTTCAATCATCGCTTTACGACGAGCATCCATTTCTGGGTCAGTAATCAAACCTAGCATTTTCATATGGCTCTCAATCACCATGCCCAGTTCTGCCACCAATGATGGCACATATTTACCACCTTTTTTAAAATACCCGCCCTGTGGGTCAAAAACTGCCTTCAATTCCTCCACCATAAAGGTAACATCGCCGCCTTTACGAAATACAGCTGAGATAACCCGCGTTAAGGCAACTACCCACTGAAAATGTTCCATATTTTTTGAGTTAATAAACACCTCAAAAGGCCGACGATGCTCATGTGGGGTGTCCGGGTTTAAAATAATGTCGTTAATGGTGATATAGAGGGCATGCTCAGATAGTGGTGTTTTAATCTTATAAGTGGTGCCCATGAGTACCTCAGGACGTTCCACATTTTCATGCATGTACTCGATATCAGGCTCTGCAACTTTGTCGGGCTGTTCATCGCCAGAAATATTAGCTGCTTCTTTTACGTTATATTTAATAATTTTTTTATCAATCTTAATAGCCATGATCTGAACCTATTTTTTTAATATGATTAGCTTAGGGCACCTCTGAATAATGAGGAGGTGCCCTTAGTTATAACCGGCATCCAATTACTTAAACTGATACTCGATTGATAAGGCCACAGTATATCACCGTGATATATCACGACAGCGTGCCTATCATTATTCACCGGTCTACTTTTAAACCTCTATGCCATTGCCGTATTAAACTAAAGCTTACCGTAATAGCCTTCTTTTAGTGCATCATAGAGATTTGCTGCTGTATGTATCTCACCATCATATTCAACCTCTTCATTCCCTTTAAATTCAACTTCGGAGCCATCCTCCAATACAAACTTATATAGGGTATTTTCAAGATCTTGATCTTTTACTAAGACACCTTGGAACACCTCGGGATTAAAACGAAACGTTGTACAGCCCTTGAGCCCATTTTTATAGGCATACAAATAAATATTTTTAAAGTCAGCATAAGGAAAATCAGTTGGTACATTTGCTGTCTTAGAAATGGACGAGTCTATCCATTTCTGCGCCGCCGCTTGAACATCAACATGCTGCGTGGGTGTAATATCATCTGCCGAGACAAAATAGTCGGGCAAGGTGGTGGCATCTATACCACTCACATTTTCATCAACTAATGTGCGATAAGCAAGTAGTTCATAAGAATAGACATCAATCTTTTCCTTGGTCTTCTTACCGGGCCTGATGACATTGCGCGAGTATTGGTGAGAAAAACTGGGCTCAATGCCATTACTCACATTATTTGCCAATGACAATGATAGGGTACC
>JANQMK010000199.1 GCA_028280085.1 Pseudomonadales bacterium | reverse complement strand
AGTAACGATAGGTCGCCTAGTCTCGTCATCAACTTTAAATACTAAGCTGCGCTCAACTTTTTGTGCCGATTTATTCAGACTATCGACTAAAGAAGATAGCTGTTCAAACTTTTGGTCATCTAAAGCTGCATCTTCTCTCGGCAAATTCTGTTGTTGGCCAACATTGGGCTTCGCTGCGTTATCATTCAATGCTATTTTTTTAACGGAATGAACTTTTTCAGTCGTCATCTCATCCCGGCTGCTATCTAGCTCAGAGGGTTTAACTCCTGCCGTTTGCGAGTCGGTGATGATGCTATTTTCTATTTTCATAGGAACCACCTAGCCTTAAACGTCAATAAAGAGGAAGCGCAAAACGCTTCCCCTTTTATCGATAAACTATCTCTTCAGTTATGTTACTGAAGTAGACTGAGAACCGATTGTGGTAGCTGGTTAGCTTGCGCCAAAATTGATGTACCAGCTTGTTGTAGTATTTGTGCTTTAGTTAAGTTCGCAGTTTCTATCGCAAAGTCAGCATCTAGGATTCGAGCCCGGGCTGCTGCCACATTCTCAGAGATACTGCCCAAGTTAGAAATTGTCGATTCAAACCGGTTTTGCACCGCACCCAATGCCGCCCGTGTATCATCGATTTGGCTCAATGCCTTATCGATCGATGACAGTGCCTTCTGCGCACCTTCGAAGGTCGATACATCCACCTTAGCAATAGTGTCGACACCGCCTTCAATACCAGCATAAGCTTGTTTAGCGCCTTCAATGGAAGACAGTGAGTAGCCGGTCTTCGCTGTCAAGGCAATGGTGCCTTTTGTGATCACATCGGTGGTTTGAACAGTGGTATCAAAATTCGCTAGGAACTGAGTAGCAGTGACCTCAGTGGTATCACCAGTCGCTGTGTTATCTACCGTAGTACGAATATTACGACCATCACTCGCAACAATGAGCAGTTCACCCGACGAGTTCACCGTCGCAAACATACCTTGCGAATCGCCGTTGACCGTGCTGGCAGCCAAAGCAGTATTGATAGTACCAACCAGGTAGCCATCGGAATCATTCTCTTTAATTGCTTCAGTAAAGGTAACGCCAACCTCATCACCAGTTGCTGTACCATCATATTGGGTTGCGCTAGTACTTTGGAAAATCAGCTGGAAGGTATCCACCGCGGTATCGCTACCCAAGGCCGAAACCTTACCTAAATTTTGCGTGGTGGTAGCAGTAGCGGTAATTTGATCTTTTAATCCAGTGGTATTGTTGATGGCACCCGCAATGTACATGGCACTGGCTTTCGCTTCAACGGATGACCTTTCCAATGACGCGGTACCGCTAACACTCGCAGAATAGTTTTCAAAATCAACCATAATACCATTAATGGCCAATTCGCCTTGCGCTAATTCCGTAAACGTGTTAGCTGTTGTCGAGGCAACTGCCTGCAGTTTGTCTTCCGTGGTCGATGTGGTGGCTTCAGTAAAGTCACCGCCGCCAGGATTAGAACCACCCACGGTAATGGCTTCGTTGGAATACAGCGAAACAGTACCACGAGCAACTTTGTTAAAGGTAGTGGAAGCTGAACCAATACCATAGTCCGAAACATCTCCCGCAGTAGCTTCAGTAGCATGGAAATTTATGTTTCTACCGTCGGCGGCAACCAGAACAATTTGGCTATCCGTACCTGTTGCTGCCACGACACCAGTCGCTGAAGTAATCTTATTGAATTCCGCCCGTATCGCCGACGCTAATGCCGCATTGGTTGTTACAGTTGAAGCGACATCAAAGGCAGCAACATTGATACCGTTGATCTTAAAGTCACCGGCATCAAAAGAAGCCGTTTGGGCTGTGTTCGCCGCGACATCAAAGGTAAAGGTAGTTGCATTGGCCTGTGCATAAACACCCGTAGAACTGGCTTTATCGTTAATTGCTGCGGCAATGGCGATCGCACTGGCACCATTGTCAGTGGTTGATAAGGTATCATTACCAGAACTAGAAGCACCAATCTCAACACCTTGAATTTCTAATTCAGCCGCACTTAGCGCAATCAATGAGCCTTTATTAGAGGCATTAGTTTCAGTAGAAGATGTCGATACGGAGGATACAGTAGTGGCTTGAGATGCTCCTGAACTAGTAGTACTGTCGCTACCGCCGAGTACTGAGGTACGCGCGCTACCAACCGTTACCGAGATGGTTTCACCAGCTTCGGAACCAACTTGGAACTTACTGGTACCAAAAGTACCATCAAGCAAGTTCTTACCGTTAAATGCCGTAGTAGTAGCAATACGATCAAGTTCGGTGATCAGCTGAGCTACCTCTAATTGAATAGTGGCCCGGTCAGCATCAGTATTGGCATCACTGGATGCTTGTAACGATAGCTGACGCATACGCTGTAAGATAACAGTAGATTCTTGTAAGGCACCTTCTGCTGTCTGTGCCACCGAGATACCATCGTTTGCGTTTCGAATACCCTGATTCAAACCGTTGACCTGGGTGGTCATTCTGTTTGAAATAGAAAGTCCCGCCGCGTCATCTTTTGCACTGTTGATTCTCAAACCTGATGACAGTCTTTGCAGAGACGTTTGCAACGCATTTTGAGATTTACCCAAGTTACGCTGCGCGTTAAGTGATGCAATGTTAGTATTAATGCCAGCCATTTCTTTACTCCTTTTGTCCTTACTTAGCCACTACGCTGCAGGACACTGTGAATTGAATCGTTAAGATTCAGATATAATTTTCATTCAACTTAGTTATCGGCAGTTAAAAAGGGGCCTTTAACAAAAAAGTCGTTTTTTTTATGACCTACAGGAAAATATCGCAATATCACAGTGACGCTTTATGCTGTGGTGTTTTATAGCGGGGTACAAAAATAGATATTCAACGGCGTTATGACAAAATGCAGTATTGAGGAAGATAATAGCTGCAAAAAGTTACTAGGCAGGGCAATTTAAATTAATGTTACGCTCAGTCTCTAATCGCCAAAGACCCTATAAAAGGCTCATTTTTTTCAATCATTTTCGGCATCAAATATAGCTTTTAATAACCAGGGGTCATTATCGATATCAAACTCTTTAAATACAATCGATCTAAAGTGCTGTTCAATTTCCTCTAAAAACGAAACAAAACTCTGTTTCCACGTTATATAATACGCATCGTACTTAGCTGAAGGTTCAGATAAATGGCAGTAGCAATAAAGCGCGTAAATAAAGTGTTTAATGCTCCCCTCAATTAACAGTTTGCTAGACTGCGGAATATATCGCTCAGCGTGAATCATATGATAGTAAATGCGCGACACAAATCTATTAACTTCCTCTAATGTATTCACTGTTGGCAACACTTCATCCAGTAACTCTTCAGCCAATTGTGCTAAATATTTTGCGCAGCTATCGAGTGCTATTCTTACATCACTGTCTGCAACCTGGATAGCTTTGTCCGGGTCAAATAAGATGTCCTTTAAATTGATGCTACTCGCCGCTTCATCATTGATAATAAGATCAATATATTGCTCTGGTGACTGCAGCCATTCCGCACCATCTATCACAGCACCGTGGGAACAATTATAAAACTTAATATCGTTATAGTCAGAATCGCCAATCAACATTTCTACACGACGTTTAGCACTGTACATCGTCGGCTCCGTACGAACTTCACTACCGTCAACACCGGTAGTGAACCAGCGGCCTTTGTTATCATAGTTCACTCCCTCTTTTAACTCATCATCAATTTCGGTGAGATCATAGAGGGTGCCATCAGCGTGATGGTTTTCACCTGCTTTAAAACCGAAATCGGTACCAAACAAAAAGATAGCCTTTGGATGATAATAAGCAGCCACCGCGAAGCCGCCATTAACTACGGTTGGCGTCGAATATTCCATGCGTGGGGCCACATCTTTAAATAACGTGCCTGAACTTGAGGGATACTTTAAGACAAAGCGCTTATCATCAAATAACTTGTACACCAACGGATTAACTTGCAGCAGGCCAACCATAGCGATACTTTTTACCCATTCCAGATCGCCGATGTAACTGACAGCTTTTTCCGTGACTGCATCCGACTCGATTTCTACGTGGATATCAGGTTTAATACCATGGGTATATAGCACACGCAATGCGGTACCACAGGAAATTAACGTAACATGTTCTCTTATCGTTTTAATATGCTTAATGTTATTATTCAACGACGGTCCCGAGCCAACCACAACAACATTACCTCGAATCGCTTCGGTAAATAGTGGCAAACCACCAATACCTTGGTAAAGATTATGAATAGCGTTATTAATTTGATTGACTTCGTCATCGTAGTTACCCCAACCAGAAGGTACCTGCACGATATCGCCATTAATAGTATCAATAACTTCGCGATTGAATTCGTCTCCCATGTGGTTAAAGAACAAGGTAGCAGCCGGAAATACAGGAATAAGTTCCAGCATTTTATTCCACAGCGCACGATGAAATGAAGGCCCCTTTCCCATGGTCAAAACAAAGTTAAACGATTTGCCCTCAGAAGCAACAAAGCCGTCACTCATTGCCTCCCAATCAACACAAAACAAGCTTGCTAACAACTTTTCAATGTTGTAATCCGCCACAATGACATGGTTAACCTGATTGTGTCGAATAAATTCGTCAATGTGGTAGCCTAAGCCTATACCCGTGAAGATAACTAGCGGATAGAAACTACCGAGCCGATAGCCCTTATAGTAAGCGCGTTCAAACTCATCGAATTGCACCACTTTATGGGCTTTTTCAAAAAAGAAACGGTTTATATTAAAACAAGATGCGTCATAGGTAGGCACGCTGTTAATCAATTCACCTTCTTTGAAAATGCGACAGAACTCATCAACTTCGGCTTTCGCTACCTGCTTTGCCTTACCATCATAAATCGGCCGCTCATTCTCATACAGTTCCATTTCATCACTATCGGGGAGTACGTTCAAGCGCAGGTTTGTTAACGCCATCGGTGCCAGAACTTGATACAAGCTGGGATATTCTTCAGCGAAGAATGCCAGGTTCTTATCCCGCAGAGTAGCCAGCTCACGCAAAATCTGCTGCTGACGAATTTGATTATTGTCTGTCATTCTCCCACCCCCAAGACAATTCATTTACGCTTTATAAAAGTAGACCAGTCATTGCCCGGGTGCCACATCCATTAGCCCACCAAAAAGCTGGATTTTCGGTCAATCTTGCTCGCTATACGCTAGCTCTAGCGTGTTATTTGATGTGCTATTATTGCTATACACTAAGTATGCTCTATCATTCTCGTGGGACGTAACTTTAGAGGCCTCGCTTTGACTGCTTTTGATCAACTCAGCCAACAACTCGTTGAGGTGTCGAATAAAAACATTTTTTTTATCGTAGGTGTCGCCAAGTCAGGCACGACCTGGTTGCAAAATCTCCTCAACGGCCATCCAGATATTAACTGCCAGGGCGAGTCTCACCTTATCAACCATCTATTACCGGCTATGATGGAGGTTATATCACAACAAAATCATATCGTGCGCAGAAAAAACAAAATGCTCGAACAAGAGGAAAATGGCTACCCTATTTTTAAGCAACAACATGCAGTTCACCTAGCCAGAACAGCGATATACCTAATGTTACATGCTCAAGCTAACGGTGACGATGTCAAGTATATTGGTGAAAAAACACCGGATAACATTAACCATATGGAGCAGATTGTCAGCCATTTGATACCCCAGGCTAAATTTATTCACATTATACGTGACGGTCGCGATGGCGCGGTATCAGGCTGGCATCATATTTTTCGAGATTCCCCCACCTGGGCGAAAGAGAACTTTCCCCGATTTTCTCTCTATGCCCAAACATTTGCCGAGCAATGGCGCAAAGAAATAATCCTGGCCAAGCAATTCGAACAGAAGTATCCCAATCATTATTTTGAAACCCGATACGAATTATTACATAGTCAACCAGAACAAGCTGTCCAGCAACTACTAGCCTTTTTAGGTGCTGATAATGGGCCAACATCCGTAGCTTCTTGTCTTCAAGCGGGACATTTTGCCCAGTATAGTGATGGCCGAGCGCAAGGTGAAGAAAACCAACTCTCCCATTATCGCAAAGGTGTTGTCGGCGATTGGCAAAATACATTTGACGACCACAGCACACAGCTATTCCACCAGATAGCGGGAGATTTACTATCAGATCTGGGTTACTTATTAAACTAAAACTATTATCAATACCTTCCTGGAGTTAGCTATCAGTCTCGCTAAGCTATGGGCTGCTCATGACAACCACGCGATAGAATTAAGCAATCAGATTGCCAATCGACATCACTCAAATCGCTGTCAGCAACCTCAGCTATTAACAACAACGCACTTTTTGGCACCAAGTTGCTTAATACCGCCGCTAATCGACTATCACTTTGCTCAATGGCATAGATATTTGGCGCATTGACACTTGGCATATCGACACTTGGCTCATTATGAGTTTCCAAATGCAATAACCGCTGACCGATACTATCCATATCATCTAGTGTACACAACGCCAAACGATGCAACTGACGATACAACTTGGCCGCCAGTAAATAGTTGCACAGCTGGTATAATTTACTGCATTGACACTCAGTCCAATAGCTATGCCAAGCCCGTGTAGCAAGCTCTTTTTTGACCAAATAATTATAATCTTTTTGTGCACGCAAAAGGCTCGGCCAACTACCAATATCTCGATGATAATCTTTATTATGCCAAGTAAATATTTTGCCCAATAAATGAGGAAGTACCTGCGTCGACAAATCTGTCGTATTGTCAGGATAGTTACTAATGCTGTCTAGCAATTCTTGGCTAATCAGATAAACCGCGCCATTGGCTAAATCACCTGGCGGATTAGCCACTTTTTCATGAAAACCTTGTACCACGCCAGCCCTATCTAATGCCACAATACCACAGTTTTCTGGCTGATCTGTGGTAAACGTCATCATCGTCATTACCGTGCCTACCGGTCGCTTGTAGTGTGCCGCTATAAAGTCCCGCAGATTAAAATGACATAAGTTATCGCCATGGATAACCATCACATCATTGGAAAATAAATGGCGGTTATTAATAAGCGTACCAGCAGTACCACTAAGTGTGTCTTCATAAACTAAAGTTACGCGGTCTCGAAAAGGTGTAGACGCCACATAGTCCCTAACAAGCTGATCTTTATAGTGTAAATTAACGACAATGTGCTCAACACCGGCGGAGATTAGTTGATCCAGCCAAATACCTAATAAAGGCACGCCCCTAACGGGCGCTAAGCACTTGGGTATCAGTTGAGTCAATGGCTTGAGACGGGTACCGTAGCCGGCGGCGAGGATCAGCGCTTTCATCAAACTCCTTCGTCTATACCGCCACCTACATATGTATTTAGCGGCCTTGATGTATGTATGCCATATTGATTGCTTACACGCGGAATTACTCACTTACTGTCTTAACAAGCCTGCGCTTGCAACGAATCACGCCCCTGGTACCAACGCTGCATCCATTTTAAATTATGGTGTCTATCCGTATTTTTCAGTAAACCAGCGCGATACTTTTCGATGAGATCAGCGACGGCATCCTCAATGTTCTTGCTTGGCTTAAAGCCGGTAGCCAGCAATTTATCCGAATTTAAACGATAGGATCTGGGATCGGAACTAGCGGTATACTCAATGGGTACATTGACCCGGTCAGCTACCATTTCTGCAATGGCACGTATCGTTAAATTTTCAAAACCCGCATTGTAAACGCCACTAATCGAATCGGCATGGCGCAGTAAAAAAAGATACAAATCGGTGATATCGTCAATATGAATATTGGGTCGTGTCTGCGAGCCGCCAAATACGGTAATGACTCCCTTGTCTATGGCAGCCATCGTCAATAGATTCACCGAAACATCCAGCCGCGTCCGCGGCGAGTAACCACAAACAGTCGCTGGCCGTACAATTTGGATATTGATCCGATCTTTGTAGCTTAATAAAATGCGCTCGGCAATCACCTTGGTCTGACTGTAGGCCGTTATTGGCATCAATGCCAAGTCTTCAGTAATCTCCTGTTCATCCCGGACGCCGTAAACGGCCCCGGATGATGCAAAGAGAAAGTTTTTCACGCCATAGCGTACGGCTTTATCCACCAACTGTTGGGTGGCCAACGCGCTAATTTCCCACGTCAAGGCTGGATCTAAATCGCCACAGGGGTCATTGGCTACGGATGCCAAATGCACAATACTATCAACCCCATTGAGATCAATTCGATTAATCTCGCGTAAATCGGTCTGTAGCACCGTCAGGTGTTTATGAGGAGACAAAAAGTTACCAAACCATTGCGTATCAATCACCGTGACCTCATAACCTGCGCCCAGCAGCTTCGGCACTAAGACGCTACCTTTATAACCACAACCCCCAGTCACTAAAATCTTTTTCATGCATACATCCTACTGCGCCTACCTACTCATGATGTAGATAACATTAATAAACAGACAATAAAACCTCACTCAGCCGCCTATTCAGCGAAGTGATGCGAAAATTATGCCCATAAAGTGATACATCGAGTTTTTCATAAAGTATAGCTGCTTTGTTCCCTTTTGCTATATATGCCCTATACCTCACTTCCACATTATTAATCTGGTTACTATTCGTCAGCATTCCTGTACCTATAAAAAGATAAAGAAACAGAAAGGGACTATGCGCGGCCATCCTAGTACCGTTCTAGGTAAATCCGAGCAGACTGATTAACGACTCACAAGATCATCATTATTTTCCACCTAATGCGTTGAATATACTGATGTTACAACTAAACTTTTCAAGTACATTCCAGACAACAATCGGTTCTAAAAACAGCTAATAAAACACGGAAGACCGTAAACACCGACCGAATTAAAATTCGCTCACTAGTGGTTAACCCAAACAAGCCAAGGAATGATCTGACATGCATGTGCCATTCGCTGACATTGCGGCGGACAATCTAAAACTGGAAACCCAGTTGATAGCAGCATTACAGCAGGTAAATGCAGTTGGCCGCTATATTCTCGAAGACTACGTGCAACATTTTGAAAGAGAACTATGTAAACTTACTGGATGCCAGTACGCCATCGCTGTCAACTCAGGCACGGATGCACTTTTTCTTGCACTAAAAGCGTTGAATATTGGTACAGGCGACGAGGTGATTACTGTCGCTAACAGCTTTGTCGCCACCGCTGGGGCGATAGCAGCGACAGGAGCAACGCCTATATTCGTTGACATCAACAATGATCTCAACATCAACACCGCGCTGATAAACGCAAGCATCACCACCAATACACGAGCCATACTACCGGTACACTTAACTGGCAAACCAGCCGACATGAACGCCATTGTAAACATTGCTAAACAACACAATCTTTACGTGGTTGAAGATGCCGCCCAAGCATTTGGCGCCACCTTGGCCCAACAAACGGTGGGAACCTTTGGCGACCTAGGCTGCTTCAGTTTTCATCCATTTAAGGTGTTAGCCGGCCTGGGTGACGGAGGAGCTATTGTTACCAATAATCAAGCACACTATCACTCATTATTAGCACTGCGCAATCACGGCATAGATGGCGGCGCCATTAGTCGATGGGGATACAACAGTCGCTTAGACGCTATTCAAGCAGCCTGGCTATTGGAAAAATTGCCAAGTTTGAATAATAACATTAAACGCCGACAACAAATTGCCAGCTATTATAATACGCGCTTTGCTGGAAAAATCGATTGTCCAACTATTGGTAACGAAGAACAATGCGCCTTTCAAACCTATATCATCAAAATACCTAAACGTGCGCAACTTATAGAACAGTTACAAAAAGTCGGCATTGAAACCGCTATTCACTATCCGGTGCCTATTCATATGCAACCCGTATGCAGCGAGTTGGGCTATGCAAAAAATGACTTGCCCACTACCGAAGACTTATGTCACAAAATATTATCCTTGCCCATTTACCCAACGCTTAGTGATCAGCAAATGACGTTTGTAGCTGACCATGTTCTGCAGTTTGCCGCATCTTCATAACTTATTTAACGACTTGTTTACCGGAGCCATCATGCCAGTTAAACCAAAAGCCATCGTTTTAGGAGAGAAACCACAGGGCTGTCAATGGTTACAAGCGCTGATTAAATCAGATCGATTTGATATCGTCGCCGGCATTACACGCAAAGATAAAAGCCATGTTTGGTGGGGGGGTGATGAATTCGCTGAACTGCTAGCCCAATATCATATTCCTTGTTTGACACGAGATCAGCTTAACACGATTGACTATGACATCTTATTCTCTTTCGTGTATCCATTTATTATCGAGCAACAATGGCTCGAGAAAGCACAGCTATGCCTTAATCTGCATGAAGCGCCGATGCCACGGTACCGTGGATGCAACGGTTACTCACATTGTATCTTAGAGGACGCTCAAACCTATGGCACTACTTTACACATTATGGATAGTGAGCTTGACCACGGCGATATTGTTAGGCAAACCTTATTTGCTTGCGACCCTAACGAAACAGCAAAAGAGCTCTATCAACGCACTATCGGCTATTCCACTGAACTACTCGTGCAAGCGATTCCAACAATTGCCACAATGGACTTTGCTACCACCGCTAACCAATGTGAAGACGAACCAATTCATGCGAGAAATTCACTTGAGCAAATCAAAGCTCTCTCGCTTGATTGTACCGACAACACTGCCGCACTTTATCAAAAAGCCAGGGCCCTAGATTTTATGCCATTTGAGCCTGCATATTATACCTACGACGACAAAAAGATTTATGCTTATATTGATAACAGTCTTGAACGCAAAGAAACCGATTGTAGCTATAGTTCTACCACGGCCACTATATCATCTGATCTATTGCTGGATGTTATCGAAAAGAAAGCGATAAAATTGACCGATGCTGCTAGGCCTATTATCTTAATGGAAGAAACGAATTATTGCGCTAATTTTGCTGTTTTTCAGTAAAACTAGCAACTATGCACCAACTAACCACGTGTAGTATCAGCTAACTAGGTGTATATGGGATATAATTCGTTAATGTCGATTGCAAAGGAAATTTCTCTATCTTTCTGAACAAATCTAAATCAGATATAAATAAAAATCAAATATGGTTAGCTAAACCAAGTAGATCAAAACAGAGTAGATTAAAAGAGTAGATTAAACTAGTACATTGAACACAGTTAAGTGAGCCTAATTCGTCATGACGGCACGTCCAGAGTCCCAAGCAACCATATGCATGACAATAATAGATGCTACTGTCTATTTACGCATTGAAAAGGACCGACAACTCATTACCAATATTGCCATGTTGACTAAACGTCTAAGTGCGGAATATGTACATGATATGTTTTTGGCGCAGGCTCACACATTCTTGTTCAACCATTTACCCGTCGACCAGCTGAGTATCAGCCTATCCCCCGAGTTTATCGACGGCGAGGAAACACCGCTCAAATTTCTTATCCAACACCTGGCTTCCATATTTATGTCAACCAACCAGTTTATGCTTGATCTCTCTAAACGTGACATAGATCTGACTCAAGCCAACAAAACATTGGTATACAACGCTGATAGTCATGACTATTTACGTAAAATATATGACGACGGCGTGCAACGCTTTCCTGAAAACTATCTCTACTACAATTTTGAGTCAGGGTTTAATCTATTAACCCGAGCATGGGAAGCACCGAGAGGTATGATGCGCGAAAATGAATTGGTTGACTTCATCGAAAAAAACCAGATCAGCCGCATTCTCAGCACTAATATGGTTTATTTAGAATTGATGGCAAGCCGTTTTAACATTTATATGTTGGCCGTATTTAAGTACATTGGAGTGACTTATGTAACATTAGATTGGGATTTCTACGGTCTTAGTCAAACCGGCGTGTTGAGAAAACTAGCTTTCAATTGTAAAGATTTCCCCCGTTATTCAGCCTATCCCTGTCATGAAGGCGAGTGGGATCGCGTTTTAGGCTTAACCAATATTATCGAATACCCTCAGTCTAGCCATATGAACTCAGCTGTGGAATTCCAGCCTCTATATGACGATTACGGTATCTTGGTTGCAGCACACACTAGACTAAATAACATTCGCAGTCTGGGTAATCTCGCTAGCGTACTTGCCGCCTTAGATTTTACTACCGATGACAACCTATTTTACGAATACCAGCGCTGGTTCCATTGCATGTGCTATTACTTAATAAACTATCATGAAGCGGATATACCAACAAAAATATCCTTGCACAGCGCACTTATGACCATTTACTTCATGGGCATTTCCTTATTAAAGTTCGAGGCCATTGAGTCGCTTGATACCGACAGAAATATCATTATTTATGGTGACGAGCTATGGCATGAGCTCTTTCCAGAGTATTATCAGAATAAACATTTGCCAAAGGACGAACTCGTTGCCCTCTGGCAATCAAAACATTATCTACATTTGCAAGTAAACGAGCATTTTTCATACCCAGAGCCAAACCCTATTGTAATGGATACTATATCATTGGGTGTACCTTACATTGGCTTTCCTTCAGTTGTGAAAGTACCTGAACAAGACGGATTAAAACATGTAGAGTATCGCAACACCCGTGAACTAAATTACCTTATTGAACAAGCCAATACTGCCATTGCGTTACCCGACTATATCCAGGCCGTAACATCCTACGCACAACATATGAGCCCTGCTTGGCAGCGATTTGTCGAGCTGTTGACTGATAATAAGAACCAGGTTGATACCGAATTTATCAACTACAGAAAGCAACACCGTGAATTGTTCTATCAGCAAGCAGAACAATATATTGCACAAAACCGCTCATCAATCGAAAAGTATCTTAGTTTCTTTTCTCAGGGCGGTTCATATGACATTGCGACTTCCCGTTTCTACTCACGTAACTATTTGCAGAAAATTATCCATTACTGTACTAGCAATTCAGGCTAACCTACTAGCCGGCGCTATCCAATATGAATAAAGAGGCAATTTTCCAACAAGCTTTACGACACCAGCAAGCCAATCAATTCATGCTAGCGATTAACATTTATCAGCAAGTTATCGAGCTTGATGCTAACGAAGTCAATGCATATATCAATATTGGCGTATGTTATTCAAAGTTAAGTGAATTCGATCTCGCCGAGGCCTATGCACGCCATGCTTTAACTCTAAGACCTGACAGCATCAGTGCCTTGTTTAATTTAGGCAATGCGCTTTGCTCAAAACAGGTTTTCGACGAAGCACAACATTGCATCGAAGCTGTCATCGAACTTGAAACAGCTAAGGGTACGGTTAAGGCTATCGAATACTTCAATCTTGGTTTAGTGTTTCTCTATTCAAATCGACCATTGCAAGCTCTACCACATTTTGACAAAGCACTATCCATGGAGCCAGATAATGCTAACTTTCATTGGCATCGCGCCCTAGCACTATTACATTTTGGTGAATATAAGGAAGGATTCAAGGCCTACGAATGGCGCTTGGCACTGCCGCAACTACAAAATAACCCTTTACCAAACCCGAAAAAAAGATGGCAACACCAAGACATCACTGGTAAAACTATTTTACTCACTACGGAACAGGGTTTTGGCGACATTTTGCAATTTATGCGTTATATTCCTTTCATTAAACAGTACGCAAAAAAAGTTATTATTTTAGTAAAGTACCCGCTGGTCGAGCTGTTGCGTACGGTAGAGAGTATTGACGAAGTCATCGTAGAACAAGAGGCCTATCAGAATAAAGAAATCTCAATAGAGACCCATTACGATTACCACCTACCTCTATTGAGTATTCCCTATTATTTCGATCTTGCCAATAGTATTGATGCAATACCTACGGTACAAATCGAGTTGTCAAAACTGGCACCGCCAATAACCTTTGCACCAAATGATAAGCCCAATGTTGGACTGATTTGGGCAGGCAAGCTCTTGCCAAAAGATAGGTCAATTGCATTTCACTTGTTAAAGCCTTTAATTAACCGCAACGATGTCAACTATTATGCTTTTCAGATGGACGATCGGCAACAAGATATAGCTAGCTACCAATGGGCCAATAACGTTCATAACTGTGCAAGCTATATCAATCACTTCGCCCATACGGCGC
>JANQMK010000099.1 GCA_028280085.1 Pseudomonadales bacterium | reverse complement strand
TTAATGAAATAATATTGTTATTGGTCGATGACTATATTTCTAGCCGTTAAACAAGGTTAGTTTTTCTGTTTAAAACATAGACAGAGTGGCAATTATGATTACAACGTTAGTAAAAAAGGTTTTTGGTAGTAAGAATGAGCGTGAACTCAAACGAATGGGTAAAACGGTCAAGAAAATTAATGCGCTGGAAGAAGAGCTGTCAGCATTGTCTGATGACGCGCTTAAAGCTAAAACGGATGAGTTTAAACAACGCATCGTTGACGGTGAAACACTTGATATGATTTTGCCAGAGGCTTTTGGGGTAGTTCGAGAAGCTGGCAAGCGTACCCTCGATATGCGCCACTTTGATTGCCAATTGATTGGTGGTATGGCGTTACATGAAGGCACTATTGCTGAAATGCGTACGGGTGAGGGTAAAACACTTGTTGCTACACTACCCGCTTATCTCAATATCTTAGGTGGTGGCACTGTGCATCTTGTTACAGTTAATGACTATTTGGCTCAACGCGATGCGAGTTGGATGGCGCCACTTTATGAGTTTCTGGGCTTGACCGTTGGTGTTATTACCTCGCGCCAAGACCCATTGGCGAAGCGCGATGCTTATCAATGTGACATTATTTATGGCACGAATAACGAATTTGGTTTCGATTATTTGCGCGATAATATGGCGTTTAGTCTTGAAGATAAAATGCAACAGGGTCTGCATTTTGCCATTGTTGATGAAGTAGATTCGATTTTAATTGATGAAGCTCGCACGCCGCTTATTATTTCTGGTCCAGCTGAAGATTCATCAGCACTTTATAAGAAAATTAATAAATTAATTCCCTTACTGAAGCAGCAAGAAATTATTGAAGAAGAAGGTGTTGAACCGGATGAGCCGGGTCATTACACGGTAGATGAAAAGCAGCGCTCGGCTGATCTAACGGAGCTTGGGCATCAGTATGTTGAAGAGTTGCTGGTAAAAGAAAAACTCTTGACAGAAAATGACAGCTTGTATGCCGCGACGAATCTAAACTTGTTACACCATGTCCACTCTGCCTTAAAGGCTCATGTGTTATTTCAAAAGAATGTTGAATATATTGTCCAAAATGGCCAAGTAGTACTTATTGATGAACACACGGGCCGTACTATGCCTGGGCGCCGGTTATCTGAAGGCTTACATCAAGCAATCGAAGCAAAGGAAGGTGTTAATATTCAGAACGAAAGCCAGACGCTTGCATCGACCACTTTCCAGAACTACTTCCGCTTATACGATAAACTTGCTGGTATGACAGGTACTGCCGATACCGAGGCCTATGAATTCCACCAGATATATGGGTTGCAAGTGCTGGTTATCCCCACCAATAAGCCGCCAAAGCGTCAAGATTTGAATGATTTGGTGTTTTTAACACAGGAAGAAAAATTTGAAGCGATTCTAGATGATGTTAAAGATTGCATGAAATCAAAAGCGCCCGTTTTGGTGGGTACCGCCTCTATTGAAACATCGGAACAGATGTCGCGCTGTTTGAAGAAAGCTAAAATTGAACACAAAGTATTGAACGCTAAGTTTCATGACCAAGAGGCCGAAATCATTGCGCAAGCTGGGCGTCCTGGTGCGGTAACCATCGCGACTAATATGGCCGGTCGTGGCACGGATATCGTGCTGGGCGGTAATTGGGAGGCTGAGGTTACCAAAATGGAGACCTCCTCCCAAGCTGATATTGACAAAATAAAACAAGATTGGCAGCAGCGACATGATCAAGTGTTAGAGGCCGGCGGCCTCCATATTTTGGGTACTGAACGCCATGAGTCGCGCCGTATAGATAATCAGTTGCGAGGTCGTGCAGGGCGACAAGGCGATCCGGGTCTTTCTCGCTTCTATTTGTCGTTGGAAGATAATTTAATGCGGATTTTTGCTTCCGATCGAGTAAAGAACTTTATGCAAGCTCTCGGTATGGAAAAGGGCGAGGCTATTGAGCATAGGATGGTTACTAATGCCATTGAAAAAGCCCAGAAAAAAGTTGAAGGACGAAATTTTGATATACGTAAACAACTGCTTGATTATGATGATGTTGCGAATGATCAACGCCAACTGATTTATCAACAGCGTAACGAGCTAATGGAATCTACAGATGTTTCAGAAATGGTTAAAGCTATACGTTTTGACGTCGTTAATGACACAGTGAGTGAGTTCATTCCGCCACAAAGTTTAGAAGAACAATGGGATATTGCTGGTCTAGAGAAAGCACTATCAAATGATTTTGATATTAAAGTGCCGGTACAGCAATGGCTTGACAGTGACGATAAACTATATGAAGAATCATTGCGGGAGCGTATCCTGGCTGAGATCGTTGGCGTCTACGAAGAGAAAAGTGCGCATGTTGGTGAAGAAATGCGGGTCTTTGAAAAGCAAGTTATGTTGCAAGTGCTTGATTCCTTATGGAAAGAACATCTAGCGACGATGGATCACCTGCGCCAGGGTATTCATTTAAGGGCTTATGCGCAGAAAAACCCTAAACAAGAATATAAGCGAGAAGCTTTTGAGTTGTTCCAACAAATGCTTGAAAACATGAAACGTGAAGTTGTGCGTTTTATTTCTCACGTTGAGATAAAGTCTCAAGAAGAGATTGAAGCGATGGAGCAGCAGCGACGTGAGGCGCAAGCGAGACAGTCAGCAGCAGCCAGTGCCGAGCACTCTGAAATATCAGCGATGGGCACTGATGAAGGTGGAGAGCAGGGCGCTGACCCCGCCCATACACCATTTAAGCGAGAAGGGAAAAAAATTGGGCGTAATGAACCTTGTCCTTGCGGCTCGGGAAAAAAATATAAGGCCTGTCATGGCAAACTAAGTTAGCCCTGTTCTGACCGACTGAGTTTTAACTAACTGACTCATTACGATGGTGGTTTTGGGCTAATCCCAAGGCTGGTTTAACGAAAGTTGACTTAGGTTATGATCAATGAGTGATTTTATTCATGTGGCGGTGGGAGTAATTATTGCTAACGATGGCAGTATCCTATTGGCGAAACGACCGGCTCATGTCCATCAAGGTGGACTCTGGGAGTTTCCAGGCGGCAAGGTTAATCCCGGTGAAACAGTGCAACAGGCACTTGAACGTGAGTTGAAGGAAGAACTAGGCATTGATGTTATTGACTGCAGTCCTTTAACTGAAATTCGTCACCAGTATCCGGACAAATCTGTATTTTTAGACGTGTGGTCTGTTACCGACTATGCTGGTACTGCGGTTGGAAAAGAAGGTCAGCCCTTAGTATGGGCCGCGCCCGCGACCTTAACAAGATATGAGTTTCCTGAAGCAAATCAACCGATTATTGAGGCTATTGTAGTGCGAGCTTAATTTACCAGAGACCGTTGGTCGCGATCATTTTGCGTACAATCGCAATAATTGATAAGATCGAGCAATAAGATAACAATAACTTTCAATATATTGAATAGTCACGACACTAATAACAAATAAGTCATCACAAAAAATAAATAAGTAGTAACAAAATAAGTAATAATAAATAGCTCACTAAATTAGTTAAGTTCAGAGGGAGGTTGCTGCAATGTTAACTTATCAATGGCTGACAGCATCATTCTTATTAATGGTATCCTGTATTGTTTCGTCTGCTGAGATCTACCAATGTCGCAGTGATTCTGGAGGCATTGTTTTTCGAGATCAACCCTGCCTTTTCCAAGCTTATGCTGGTGACAGTGAAGCACACGTGGTGTGGCAAGAAATTCGCGCTATTTCCCGTTTGGGGGAAAGCATGAATGCCATTCGTGGTGCTTCAGTTGAAATAAGGGCGCAATGTCGAGCAAAAGAGCAAGAACTCAGTGGCAGGATTGCTGCACTGAAGCCTCAAATTGAGCAGCTCGCCCCTCGCTTTAGTGTGTTAGTCGAAGCTTATGAGGCATTGCCCCAATGCGTGAGCTGTGGTCAATCAGCGACGTTTCATTGTCGCGAGTCGAATCGTTTGTTACAGACAGCTGCTAATGAGTTAGACATGCCTAAAATAGGGCAGTAAATTGGTATACTCTTTTTGCGATTGTGTAGTGTATATTAAAATCACAGTTGCAAGAGGAAATTATTCTACTAGTTTGTTTATCCGCTTATTGGCTAGCTCCACTGATGCACTTGTGTTTTAACAGTTGGACTAGTCAATCATCTGTTGAGCTTTCCCATTGGTCCGAGATGTTGCTACTTTCTTCGCTGCCGGGGATGCGGTTTTTCTCTGTTGCCCAATCACTGAAATCTATTAGCTTGCAGCGCTCAGAACAAAATGGTCGATAAGGGAATTCATCGTTCCATATGACTTGCCTTTGACAGGATGGGCATTTGAGTTGAATAGGTGGTTTTTGGGTTTGGGTCATAATGTTAGATACCTTTATCAGTCAATTACTTCTGGTGCGGCTATTTGTTATTGATCTAGATATGCCATGTAATTGCACGGGACGGCCAGTATCGCATTGGTAGACTTTAGGTTACCAATAGGCTTAGCATTTGTCTTTGGCGTTAGCTGTTTTCTCGGCCGCTAATTGTAGGTAATGCTTATGTAATGTTAAGACTTTAGCCTCAAGCGACTCGAGTGTACCATCGTTAACGATCACATCATCGCTTTTACTTAACCGAGCTTGTCGATCTGCTTGAGCTGCCATGATTGCTTTTACCTGCTCAGCACTATTATTGTCTCTTGCCATAGTACGTTCTAATTGTAATTCTTCAGAAACATCCACCACGAGTACTCTGTCGCAGAGCAAATGCTGGCCGATTTCAAATAATAGGGGCGAGACTAATATTGCATATTGGCTGCTAGCTGTTTCAAGTTCATCAACAATGCATTTAGCCATAAGAGGGTGTAGTAAGCTTTCAAGCCACTTGCGCTCGGTTGCGTTTGCAAAAACTAGTTTGCGTAAAGCAGCACGATCAAGTGAACCGTCTGGTTGACAAATGCCATCACTAAAATGTGCTCTTATTTCAGATAAAGCCTGGGTACCTGGTGCCACCACGACGCGTGATATAGTGTCGGCGTCTACGACAGTGATGCCGAGTTTGCTAAATGTATCTGATACAGCAGTTTTGCCACTGCCAATACCACCGGTAATGCCAACAACAAACATAATCGAGCCCGCCCGTTATTTGTTAACTTAATGTTACTTTAAATCTGGAAAAAATGTGCAACTAAATATAAGTTATATGCTAACAATGGATGAATCTATCCACCTAAATTAGTTGCTGACGCTGTTTGAAGTTGTTCATCCACTGCTTAGTCCTAAAGCTTGCTGATATGATGCAATAATAGTGTGCGACCAGAAAAGGGATATCCATCCGGCAGCTGCTAGATAGGGCCCAAAAGGAATCGGAATATTCTTATCTCGACCGATAAACAGAATCAGACTGATTCCTACAATTGCGCCTACCACTGATGAAAGGAGTATGATAAGTGGTAAAGACTGCCACCCCATCCACGCTCCTAGTGCTGCTAGTAGTTTAAAGTCCCCGTATCCCATGCCTTCCTTTCCAGTGGCTATTTTGAAGAGCCAGTAAAAGCTCCATAATGATAGGTAGCCTGCAATGGCTCCCCATAATGCGTCTTCTAATGTCGTGAACAAGCCGAAGGCGTTTGCTATCAAGCCTAGCCAAAGCAGCGGTAGGGTGATTTGGTCTGGAAGTAGCTGATGATCAAAATCAATGACACTGGCGGCAATGAGTGACCAGGTAAATACTAAAACTAACAATAATTGAATGCCGTAACCCAGTTGCAATGCAACAAATGCCGACAGTAAGCCAGTTACTAACTCTATTAATGGATAGCGCAACGATATCGATTTTTTACATGAAGAGCATTTTCCGCGCAGCATGACGTAGCTAATGACAGGAATATTCTCCCATGCCCTAATAGAATGTTGGCAATGAGGACAGCTGGAGCTGGGGTAGGAAAGACTGATTGGTGTGCGAGGTTCTTGGTCTAACTCTAGCAGTTCGCAACATTGTTCATGCCATTCATGCTCCATCATTATTGGTAGACGATAGATAACCACATTCAAAAAACTGCCGATGATAAGCCCAAGAAGCAGACAAACGATGGCAACATTAATAGGGTTGGCGGTAAATATTTCGAATGCTGTCATAGCGCTGGTTTTGGTTCTTGTCGATTATAATTGTTTCGCGCCAGCTAGATAGCCGATCCAATAGTAAATATGGGTAGATACATTGCGATCATTAGACCACCTACAAGCACACCCAAAACCGCCATGATCAATGGTTCCATTAGTGAAGTCAGCCCATCAACAGAGTTATCGACTTCGGCTTCATAGAAGTCTGCTACCTTGGCAAGCATGTCATCCAATGCTCCGGATTCTTCGCCAATAGATACCATTTGTATTAGCATGCTTGGGAAGACTTCTTGAGATTTTATCGCGTAATTTAGCTGTACACCAGTTGTTACATCGTCCCTTATTCTTTTACAGGCCTCCCTGTAGACCACATTGCCGGTAGCACCGGCCACTGAATCGAGCGCTTCGACGAGAGGTACGCCAGCGGCAAAAGTGGTTGCCAACGTGCGAGAAAAACGAGCGTAAACAGACTGATGAATGATGTTGCCGACAATGGGTAGTTTAAGCAAAATAGTGTCGACTAGATCAGAGAAACCTTTGGACCGTAAGCGTGCTTCCCTAAAGGCAAACACGGTTGCGCCGATTGAGATAACAATAATAAGCCACCATTGCTGGGCGAGTTCAGATAAATGCATAACAAAACGAGTAAAAGCGGGTAACTCTGCACCGAAGCCACTAAAAGTTTCTTCGAACTGCGGTACAACTTTAACCAGTAATATACCTGTTACCACAACGGCAATGACGATAACTGCAATTGGATAGTTCATTGCCTTTTTGATTTTTGATTTAAGAGCTTCGGTTTTTTCTTTATAAGTTGCTATTCGGTCGAGCATTGTTTCGAGGGCGCCTGATTGCTCGCCGGCATCGATCAAATTGCAGAATAGCTCGTCGAAGTAGCGGGGGTGTTTCTGAATAGCTTTGGCAAAACTGGTGCCGCCGGCAACATCATTCTTTATTATGCTTACTAGCTCACGCATAGAGGCGTTTTCTAGTCCATCTGCTACAATATCAAAGCTTTGTACTAGTGGCACCCCGGCTTTCATCATGGTGGAAAGTTGCCGTGTAAAGATCGCCACATCCATAGGGCTAATTCTTTTCTTTTTCTCACCAAAAAGCGGTTTAGCCTTTTTGCGAACCTTAGAAACCTTAATGCCCTGTTTGCGTAACTGAACTTTTGCTAACGCCTGATTAGCAACGTCAATTTCACCTTTAACTTTCGCCCCTTTTCTATCGACACCTTCCCACAGATAGAGATGGCTTTTATTGGGTTTAGATTTTTTGTCTATTGCAGCTTGCGTTGCCATTATTTAGTCCTTAGTTACCCTATTGACTTCTTCTAGGCTAGTTAGACCCATTGCAGCTTTGCGTAACGCAGATATACGCAGGTTATTAAAACCTTCCTTTCTAGCTTGATCAGCAATTTGGATTGAATTGCCGCCTTCCATAATAATGCGAGAGATGGCCTCGGTGATAGCGACTACTTCATAAATGCCAACTCGACCTTTATAACCTTTTGAACATTTCTCGCATCCTTTAGGGTGGTATAGCTCTACTTCACTTAGCTCAAAACCGGTTGTATCAAAACCTTCTTCTATTAATACTTCGTCAGGTACGTCGTCAGCTCTTACTTTACAGTGAGGGCACAAGCGGCGGGCCAGTCGTTGTGCA
>JANQMK010000094.1 GCA_028280085.1 Pseudomonadales bacterium | reverse complement strand
CGTGGGAGCTGCCATCTGTTCCGCCATACCATGGCAACGCTGATGCTGGAGAATGGTGCTGATGTACGGTTTATCCAGGCTATGTTGGGTCATGTGAGTCTAGAAACCACCCAAATATATACCCAGGTATCCATTCGGAAATTGAAGGATATCCATACAGCTACACATCCAGCAAGGCATATGAATCGTATAAAAATCAGGGGGTTAAATATTGATATAGATGAAAAAGACAGTTTATTACTGGGATTGGCGAATGAAATGGCAGAGGAAGAATAACAATGATTGCTAAAGCTTGTTATTATAAGGGAAGTCAATGGCTAACTGAGGTGATGACTATGAATGTGTCCCTGACTCCCCAATTAGAATCATATGTTAAGCAAAAGGTCGAGACTGGCATGTATAATTCTGTCAGTGAAGTTATCCGAGAGGCGCTGAGGTTGCTGGAAGAGCGTGATGCCTTGCAAAGCGTTAAGCTTGAAGCATTACGCAATGACATTGCTGAAGGTATCGATTCATTAAATAACGGTAAAGGTAAGCCACTAGACATTAATAGTATCAAAGCCAAAGGGCGAGCAACACTCAAGTCCAGGAACGGCCAATAGTATATGCCCACCGTTACTATTTCCCCTGAAGCGGAAAATGACTTACTGGAAATCTGGCGCTATATAGCAGAAGATAGTCCGGTCAATGCAGATCGTTTCGTAGATCGTCTTTATGAAAAAGCGCAACGGCTAGCTGATTTTACGGAGGTTGGTCGCGATCGGCCGGAGCTGGCAGAAGGGTTACAAAGCTTCCCAGTAGATCAGTATATTCTGTTTTATCGAGGCATTGGTGAAGGGATAGAATTAGTGCGCGTCTTGCGAGCTTCGCGTGATATTACATTGATCTTCTAGAGGTAGTTGGTATTGTTGGTTGTAAGCAGTGTCACGCTGTTTGCTTGCTACCGCGGACAAACATCGTGCCACCGGTTGGTTGCAGTTCCATTGTTGGCAACAGCAGGTCCGATCTTCTCCGTGTAGTGGGTTCGTCCCTTGTCACGTAGCCTTGTGGGTGCCGGTCCGAGAGTTGAGTGCTAGGCAAATGTTGAAAGACATTCATACGGCAACGCATCCTGCTAAACATAGAAAAATAAATAAATCCAATGAGTTAGCTAAATATGATGAACTGCTGGCCACATTGGAGAGTGAATTAGAGGAAGACAGCGTAGGGTAGATCCTCTATAGTTTAGGTTCTAAGAGAACCTCGGGGAATCGCTATGGCTTTAAAAGCAACGTCGGTCCGTTTGGACGAAGACACTTTACAGCGGATTGGCCAAATGGCTGAATCGATGGATAGACCCAGGGCCTGGCTGATGGCCCATGCTATCAAGCAGTATGTAGAGAGAGAGGAATGGTTTATCCATGAAGTTGAAAAAGGTATTCAGGCGGCGGATGAAGGTCGTTTAGTGGATCACGCTGATGTAAAAGCCAAATGGGAGGCGAAGCGTGCAGATCAAATGGACTGATGAATCTGTTACCGACCTTGATGAGATTGAATCGTATATTGCTGAAGAAAACAGCCCGCTTGTAGCTATCGATATTGTGCTAAGGGTGATAAAGGTTGTCGAAAAGATTTTACCGGACCATCCTGGAGCGGGCCGTCCAGGACGTGTTAAAGGGACAAGAGAATTTGTTATCGATGGCATTCCCTTCACAGCAGTTTATCGCCAACTGGAAAAGCAAAACCAATTACAAGTACTGCGAGTCTTGCATGATGCATAGCAGTGGCCTCAAGAAGAGGAGGAGAGAGTAGTTCAATGTAAACTGTGAACGGTGTTGAAGCCGTTGGTGAAAACGTCGTGCTTGAAGTGGTTAGATCGGGTGTGTCTGGCGTATCCCGTGGCGAGAAAGTACTGAGTCTCTAGTGCAGGTATTCGTGTTCATTTTGTTAATCACTAAGGCTCAATTTAAGTTGATGGCAAGGTTATTGATATTGAGCTTTGCTTATAAAGTCCTAGCTCAAGGGCCATTATGCCCCCAGGACATAATGGCCAAATCACTAAACCAAACCTAAACTATCTTCTTCATTGCAGTCATATGCCCGCGAAGGATAGTGCCTATCTTCTCCACTGGGTGGTTGCGGATCTGTTCGTTAACAGCGATCAGAGTCTGGTTGTCGACGCCGAGGTCTTTGGTTGATAACCCTCTACCAATTACATCGGTGTCAATACCTTGCATAAAATCGTTGAGTAGCGGTACGCAGGCGTGCGCGAATAGATAGCAGCCGTATTCTGCTGTGTCAGAGATGACGACATTCATCTCGTATAATTTTTTACGGGCAATGGTGTTAGCAATCAGTGGGGTTTCATGTAATGACTCGTAGTAAGCAGATTCATCGATAATGCCTGAATCTGTCATGGTTTCAAATGCCAGTTCCACACCTGCTTTAATCATTGCGACCATCAATATGCCATTGTCATAAAACTCTTGCTCAGTAATCTCCATATCGCCGTTAGCGGACTTTTCAAATGCTGTTTCTGCGGTGGCGGCGCGCCAGCTTAGCAGGTTTTTGTCATCTTCGGCCCAGTCTTTCATCATGGTGCTAGAAAAAGTGCCTGACATAATGTCATCCATATGCTTTTGGAACAGTGGCGTCATGATAGTTTTCAGTTCTTCACTGAGACGAAATGCTTTGATTTTTGCTGGGTTAGACAAGCGGTCCATCATGTTAGTGATACCGCCATGTTTTAGACCTTCAGTAATGACTTCCCAGCCATACTGCACCAGTTTAGAGGCATAGTCAGAATCGATACCTTTTTCTATCATTTTGTCGTAGCAAAGTAATGAACCCGTTTGTAGCATGCCGCACAAAATTGTTTGTTCACCCATAAGGTCTGACTTAACTTCGGCAATAAAAGATGATTCAAGTACACCGGCTCGGTGGCCACCTGTGCCCGCTGCATAGGCTTTCGCAATTTCTAGGCCGTCGCCGTTGGGATCGTTTTCTGCGTGTACGGCGATAAGAGTGGGTACACCAAAACCGCGTTTGTATTCTTCGCGCACTTCCGTACCGGGGCATTTGGGGGCGACCATAATGACAGTGAGGTCGTCACGAATCTGCATGCCTTCTTCTACGATATTAAAGCCATGAGAGTAAGAGAGGCAGGCGCCTTGTTTCATAAGTGGCATGACCTGCTCGACCACGGCAGAGTGTTGCTTGTCTGGAGTTAAGTTAAGAACTAAATCAGCCTGAGGAATAAGTTCTTCATAAGTACCAACAGTAAAACCGTTTTCGGTAGCATTTTTCCATGATTGACGCTGTTCGCTGATAGCGACTTCACGTAAAGCATAAGATACGTCGAGCCCGCTATCTCTTAAGTTGAGGCCCTGATTAAGACCCTGTGCACCACAGCCGACGATGACTAATTTTTTACCTTCTAGCTTTTTAACACCGTCACTAAATTCTGATGGCGCCATAAAGCGGCATTTGCCAAGTTGGCTTAACTGTAGGCGTAGCGGTAGGGAATTAAAGTAGTTCATCGTGGGGCTCCTTGTCTATGTAGATTCGGTATCTGTCAATTCAACTGGTCTTGATTGGATGTTTGGCAGTAGAAAGCGCAAGGTCGAATGATAGGCGATATCTATTATTGCGTAAAATGATATATCTGTAACACTATGTTGCATAATTTGCAATACTGTGTTGGTTGCTAGTAATATGTACTCAGGACTAAAGAAAAGGGTCGATTTAGGCGGTATCGTGGATATAAAAACATTAAAACTGTTCCTACATCTTTACCAAACGCTAAATTTTAGTCGTACTAGTGAAGCCTGCCATCTTAGCCCATCAACATTAAGTCGAGCAATAAAACGGTTAGAGGACGAAGTGGGTGAACCCCTTTTTCACCGTGACCAGCGATCAGTGCAACCCACTAAAGCTGGCCAGGCATTTTTTCATTATGCCCAAGACAGTGTGCAAAGGTGGGAGAAATTTCGCCAGTCTTTGCGAGGGAATCATGATAATCTGCATGGTGAGCTCAGTATGTATTGCTCGGTTACCGCTTCTTATAGCTTTTTAGCGGAGTTATTGGTTAGATTTCGGGAGCGATATCCCAACATTGACATTAAATTACGTACGGGCGATGCCGCTGAGTCTATTCCCAAACTGATAAATGGCGAAGCGGATGTTGTGATTGCGGCGAGACCTGATAAGTTATCCGCTAAGTTGAGCTTTAAGGCAATGACTACGGCACCGCTCATATTTATTGCGCCGGTTGTTGATTGTCATGCGTTGAATTATATCAATACGGAAAAGCGTGAATTTCAGTGGCAGGATATACCGATGATTTTATCTGAGAGAGGCTTAGCCCGTGATCGCGTCGATAACTGGTTTAAAGCGAAAGGCATCAAACCAAAAATCTATGCGCAAGTCTCTGGTAACGAAGCAATTGCTAGTATGGTTAGCCTGGGTTTTGGGGTTGGCGTAGTGCCGAATTTGGTGGTCAGTAATAGCGCTTTGGCGCAATCCATTCAGACGTTATCGGTTACACCGCAGTTAGAACCTTTTTCTGTCGGTATTTGTACGTTAAAGCGAAAAAAGCAGGACCCGTTAATTGCAGCGTTTTGGCGTCTCACCGATAATATTAACGATGCGTAAATGGCATTTGCAGTGGTGTAGTTTTACCGTATTTTGGTGTGTTTTATGGTGTTTTGGTATATTTTATTGAGAGTAGCTTGCGTATAGTTGTTGTTGCCTTCATGACATGTGTTGACTTGCGGCTAAGACTGAAAAACGGCTAAATAATAATTGAGAAATTTCCATGGGCGATAAAGACAACGTAAAACGATTGGCAGATCATAAGCCTGAGCAGGACGAGTTACCGGGTATTCTGCCGGTTGATGAACATGTTGAAGAGGTATCGGAAAATGGCCGGCCAGTTAGGCGCAAGGGCATTTATCTCTTGCCTAATTTGTTGACAACAGGTGCGCTGTTCTGTGGCTTTTTTTCTATTGTTGCGGCGATGAATGGTAAATTTGAATCCGGCGCTGTCGCAATTTTCATTGCCATGTTATTAGATGGGCTAGATGGCCGTGTAGCCAGGTTGACGAATACACAAAGTGCCTTTGGTGCCGAATATGACAGCCTATCTGACATGGTCTCTTTTGGCATAGCTCCGTCACTGTTGGTGTTTGGTTGGTCGCTTGCACCCTTAGGAAAAATTGGCTGGGCGGCGGCATTTATTTATGTGGCGGGTGCGGCGTTACGGCTAGCGAGGTTTAACACCCAAGCGGAAATAGCCGATAAGCGTTATTTCACCGGTTTGCCTAGTCCGGCCGCGGCCGCGGTAGCCGCGGCAGTAGTGTGGGCGTGGCAAGATGTTGCAACCACTACCGGTATGCAAGAGGCAGCTTTTTCAGCGATTGTATTGGCGACATTGGGGATGCTGATGGTGAGCAATATTCGCTACCACAGCTTTAAGGGCATTGATTTTCGTGGCAGGGTGCCCTTTGTTGCTATGCTGGCAATTATCATGGTTTTCGTTATTGTGACTATCGATCCGCCTAAAGTGTTGTTGGTTACGTTTATGATTTATGCGGTATCTGGCCCTGTCGCCCGGTTGTTCACCTTTTGGAAGCGTTAACCCCCGTCATCTGCAATATTATTTGTTTTTGCTGCAATAAATTATTTGCTCTAGCGAAAGTTCATGACTATTCTTGTGTTTCGTCACAGTAAGTTACGTTTTTCTTACGGACATATTACCTCCGGTCAATAGCCTTGCTAGTTTACCTGCTGCCGTTCATATTTTGATCGGCGGCAGGTGGGCTTGTTTTGGCATAAATTCATAAATTGGGGTATTGATTGAGGTACTGAAGAGCTGTTTTTTGTTGCGAACAATAATTGATCGCCATACATTGGTGTCAGCTACTTGCAACAATGCTTGCAACGACAAAAGTCATGCGTATAATGCGCAGCTCGTTCAACAGGGGCCAAGCGTCCTTGTGGCTATTTAACAAAGAAACATCAAGCAATCTGTGTGGGCACTTGCCGAGATGA
>JANQMK010000084.1 GCA_028280085.1 Pseudomonadales bacterium | reverse complement strand
GTTGTGGTGACAGCAATCAAAATGGCTAGCGCTTCTAGCGACCAACCATGTACTGACACCATTATGGCGCCTACCGTATAGATGCCGATAGTTAATCCGATCGACAAGGCGGCCGCTTTCCCGTGGTAATCTAACCCAATTAAAATGCGTATAATGGGTGATTGCGATATGGGCAAAAGAAAACCTAGACCGATAAGTAGGATAATATCGGTATTGACATAATCAGCCCCCATCCATAGTTGAACTAAATTACCACCGTAAAAACAAAATAAGATCATGGCCGGAAGGGTAAAAGCAAACCCGTATTTTGCGCATGAGGTAGTAAATGTCTGTAGTTCTTTAGTACCTGCTAAGGATTGGAGTGACCCTGCCATCGGTGTTAAAACAAAGGTAAAACGTGTAATGAACGTCTCAATGTGTTTGACCAGTGATACCGGACGAGCAAATACCGCAAGTGCTGCAGGTCCAAGAGTAGAAGCAATAATAATATAAGTTGTCTGTACAATGAGCATCGGTGAGATGGCAATAACAATGGATTTAATGCCGAAAGGTAAGATTTCTTTGGCAAATGTCATGGAAATAAGTGAACGAGAAAAACTAGCTTCCGGGCAGATGCGTCGGGCTAAATAACTCCTTACTAGGCCCTGAACCAGGGTAAGTGACATATAAATAATGCTGAGAGATTCTAAGCCATAGCCTAGGAAAAGAAATGTGATCATTAACAACACGGAAATCATATAGCAGAGTGAATTAAGCCCATTAAATAAATCCCAGCGATGACAGCCGGTCAACACTCCCCTTGATGTATCAAAGGCGAATTGGATAGCTAGGCTGGTACCTAAATAAAACACGACGGTCCGAGCTAGCATGGTTTCCTGGCCAAAACGTGCGGCAAAAAATTGGGGTATTACCACATGCGCAATGATGAGTGTGATGCAAAATACCAAGAACGCTAACGCGATTTGAATGGTGATTACGGTGGATACTGCGACAGAGAGTTCATGCTGTTTTTCTTCGGCGCGATATTTTGCAACAAAACGATTCAGTGAAGAGCCAATGCCGAGCGCGGAAAAGGATATGTAGTTGACGAGGGACCAGGAAAAATCCCAGATACCCAGTGATACTTGGCCGAGTTGATCGTCAATTAATCTTGGCAGAAAAAAGCCGGAAATAAAAAAAACTAAATAGCTTGCCCAACCAGTGAGTACGTTGGTAATAATTCTGGATTTTCCAGTCAAATCTTGGCTTGGCTTACTCATGTGTTAGTTTTCTTACTGATAACCTAAGCGGCTATTGATAAGGCCGGCTACTTCACTAAAGCTGTCGAGTTCGTCTGAGTTGAGTTCGCGTTTCCATTTTTCGTCAAGTCTAACGTCATTAACTGCGCCTAACCTCATTTTATCATTGCCCAGAATATGTAGAGCAGCAGAGCGCCGTTGAACAGCGTCGAATGGCGCTATACCTGCGAATTGGCAGATTAATGCGAGTGTCTCTTCTGTCTCGTCACAGAGTGATTCATATTTTAGGCGTAGCAGCTGAGAGTCAGGTAGCATATTGGCAATGAGTTCCATCTCGACGATTTTTTCTCGCCACTGTTTGGCAGCTTCTGCGATATTTCTATTGCTGTACTTTTTATCTGAATTTGAAGTGCCTCGCCCATCTCGTGTTAGAAAGATCACCTTCATCTCCCAGCGTCCACTTTCGTAAAAATACTTGACTCTCAGCGGATCTTTAGAGCCATCCAAGAACACTGATGCTTGGTGTGTTTGGCAAACGGCTTCAATCACTTGCTGATTGGCATCGAGTATGGCGCTAAGTGCTTGTTGGCAGCCCGGTACTAGTTGTAGGGCGTAGCGACGTAATGTTTCTAAAATTGGGCCGTGAACCACGGGACGGATAATTCGGTTGAACACAGGATTATCTGAAGCGAAATGTGTTCGCCAATCTTTGACAGAAAAAAATCCGCCCTGTGCGGTAATTTTTTCTGTAATGGTGCGCCAGAAATCGCATTCGGTAATCAATTCGCCGCAAGAGCAACGATAACCCTCGGTGTTGCTCACTTTTGATGCTTTTAGTTCACCAATAGTGGCGATGTCGGGATGAGGTGCGAGTAATGAAGTTAGCAGCGTTGAGCCAGAATAACTTGGCGACATGATGTAAAGTAATTGACGTGGCTGGCTATTCATCGGTTGATGTCCTGACTATCTGGCAAGCTATGGATGATTACTAGAACTATTGGCATTTGATTGAGATATGGGGAACTGTATTGTGCGGACTAATCAGTCACCAAATTAACATTGTACCAACACCTACATCAAAGATTAGTCTAAGGCTTTGACACTGCAAAAGTATGAAGACCTGATATTAGAGAGTCCGTTTACTTAGGATATTACTGGCCACATGCCTGTAGAAGAAACGGCATTATAGCGTAATAGTAAGGCGTATATTGGGAAGTTTCTCATTATCACAGTGGTATTATTAAAGTTCTGTCCATCTAATTACTATGAACGTGGGACTCATAACGGGAGGCTAGGTCGCGCCAATCTTGTTGGTCAAAAGATAATCTTTTGTAAATAAGAATAGTTCTTTTTATTTTTGTTTTAGTAGAGGAAACCCACTAAGGCTTCTGTTATTATTCACTGCCCCATTGATAAATATTGAAATGAATACGTAATAAAATAATGATAACGGAAACGGAATTGCTATCGATGAGAGTACAGAAAACAATCTGGCTTAACCTGGTCAAGCTCTGCTGTAGTAAAAAGTGCTGTAGAAAGTGCTGTTGTAAGACGTAGAGTTATTTATTGTTGCTATTCTATAGACATACACCAATTGAATAAGCGTTTATTACGAACCCCAAGCTACTAGACAAGTCTATATGCAGTTATATTTATTGTTATGTTAAGAAGTGTCATATCAACAGTACTATATTGGTCAGGTTTTTTTTACATTTCACATTGGCTAAATCGCTATGAGATACCTATTTTAGCGTTGCATGGCGTGATAGATACAGAAGACAATACGGGTTGGTTACCGTTAAGGTCTTTTCTCTCTAAGGAACAGTTAGATAAGCATATTACATTTCTTACCAAGTACTATAATTTTATTTCGCTGGATGAAGCCCATGATATTATTAGTGGCCGAGTGCCGAAGCGCAAATACTGTATGGTTATTACCTTTGATGATGGCTATCTTAACAATCTAAATTATGCTGCTCCGGTATTGGCCAAACATGATGTGCCTGCCACGTTTTTCCCCACGATCGTTTATCAAAATCAGCAACAACCTTTTTGGTTTGACCGATTGGATTATGCCGTGCAACACAATATTGATGAATCGACGACGTTAGTGTTTGATGGCGATCAATTTGAAATTGATACAACGGATAAGCAAGTCTTTAAGGAATCACTAGTCAAGTTGGTTGGCGCTATTCTTGGTAAATATACTAATGACTTAGATTTAACGCGAGATGTTGAGGTATTTATAAAGGGTATCGAAGAGCGTAAAGGACGTTCTTTATTGGATATCTACCAAAACGATAAATGCTGTTTGGCTATGTCAGCTAGCGATATAAACTCGCTGGCAGCTGATCCTTTATTCACCATTGGCAGCCATACTTACGATCATATTCGTATTGGACCTTTAGATGACAATGAAGTGCTAGAGCAACTGCAGTCGTCGAAGCAAATGCTTGAGGAACTAATTGGTCGATCGGTTAACCATTTTTGTTATCCGTGTGGTTCTTATAATGAACGAACAATGCAGTTGGTGCAAGAGTGCGGGTTTAGTACTGGAATGACTAGTGATGATGGGACCAATGTACCGGGAGATAACTTATTTAGTTTGCGTCGCCGTAGTTTGTCGAAAGACATTCCGCTGGCGGAGTTGCTTTGTATTACCACTGGCACACTTGATATATACGAAAAACTTAAAAAGATGATTCGCCAACTGGGGCGATAAAGCAGTATGCAAACAAGCGGTAGCTCCTATTTTTTTTGTAGCGCATATTCACTCTCATAGATACTAGCCATTTTGTCCGCCATTCTTGTTAATGAGTAATGCTGTTCGACCCAGTGGCGGGCATTAGTCCCGAAGGCTTGCCGCCTGTCGTGGTCGTCCAGTAGCGTGGCGATACGTTCAGCTAGGATGTCGCTATCGCCTAAAGTAACGATGAACCCTACTTTAGTGTCAGGAATGACTTGTTTGTTGTCAGCAACGTCAGTTGCGATTACAGGAATGCCGCTAGCCATGGATTCTAAAGCAACATTCGGTGTACCTTCAAATAAAGAAGGCAGTACTGTGATATCGCATAAATTGTAGACCAGCTCAACATCGCTTCTTGCGCCAAGGAATATACACTTATCTTTTAGTTGTAGCTCCTTTACCTGTTGTAGCACCATGGCATGGTATTCGTCAGTCGGTTCCGCGCCTTCTTGTATGGTAGCGCCAACGATGAGAATCCTAAAGTTTTCCCGCTGGCTCTTGAGTTTTGCGGCGGCTGTAAAAAGCAGTGGATGATTTTTTTGCCGTTTAAAGCTGCCAAACATACCAATAATTTGCTCGCCTTCTAATATGCCGAGTTGCTGGCGTAGGGAGTTAACATCGCGGGGTTTGAAGCGTTCCGTGTCAACACCGTTATGTACCACGCTATAAGCTGCTTCAGGCAGATGAAAGGTTTCGCGGTTGAACTTAGCACCGGCGGATGAATTGGCGATACAGCGCGTAATCAGTGAGCGTGTAAGCTTGTAAGCAAAGCGGTGAATAAATCGATAGTGATGGTTTGAATTTCTTTCTGAACCAATGATAACTGGAATATTAGCCAATTTACCGGCTAGCCGAGAACTGATCTCGGCATCAAATAAAAAACCGTGGACAACTTGTATTTCTAGGGTTTGCATTAATTTGGCAAGTTTGAAAACGACGGAAAAATCAAATTTGGCATTTTTTTTAATAACATGTAAGCGCTGCTCGCGATCAACCCAAGATTCTGCAATAGGGATATGGTCTGACAAAGAACAGATATGTAATTCACAGCGTTTTTTGTCGATATGTTTGGCGAGTTCAATGACTTGTCGTTCAGCCCCGCCAAAACCGAGGTTACTGATAACAACTAGAATACGTAGTGGGGATTTCATTAGTCGTTGCCTATGTATGACCTAAATAAGAGAGGGATATGTTACCGTGGTAAACGGCCTTAGTGTGTTGCCCGGCCGGCTGCTATTGGCTCTCACTGCTATTTTTCAATTAGCTCTTTTTATCAAACTTGGTAACTCCTACACCATTGTTCGAGACAGAGTAGCGTCCAAATGCGACGGCTTAAATCTCGCCCGCCGTGTTTGTTATTTTTTAGCAGAGATTCGATAGCATTTCGATTAATGAACTCAGTACAGCGACTGTCACTAGCTAGCAACAATTCACTAACATACTGTGAATATCGGTCCTTTAACCAGTATTTTAGGGGTAAGCCAAAACCTTTCTTTGGACGCATAAGAAATTCCTCGGGCATTTCTCTGCTGAGTAATTGCTTAATAATGTGCTTTTGGCTATTGCCATGCTTTTTAAATTGAAATGGCATACCATTAGCGAATTCAACGATACGGTAGTCGAGAAAGGGAACGCGAATCTCTAAGCCATGCCACATTGAACATCGGTCTACTTTGGTCAATATATCGTTGGGCAAATAGGTGGCTTGGTCCGTGAACATCCAAACTGTATTTTGGTCGAGGTCTTTGCGTTGAAAGTAAGGCTCAAATAACCAGGCGTCCTGGTTAATGAACTGCTGGTATTCTTCGCGAAATAGAGAAAATCGTTCGAGCGGATCAAACGGGCCGACTTTGCGTTGCCAGCGAAGATGGCTGGAGACGGCCATACGCCGCAGCCTACCTTTACCACTAAAGTGATCGGGCAATGTGTTAGCGAGCTTATCGAAAGCAACCTGTCTAACCTTGGCAGGCAGTCGATCGATTATCTTTTCTAATGGTTCAGAATTATAGCGAGAGTAACCACAAAACAGCTCATCTCCCGCGTCACCGGACATGCAAACTTTCACATGTTGACCGGCTTTTTGCGAAACATAGTAGGTCGGTATTGCCGACGCGTCGCCAAATGGTTCGTCAAAGTGGGAAACGATATTAAGAGCATCGGATAACTCTAAACTATCTAGAATAATTTCATGGTGATCCGTTTGGTACTTGTCTGCAATTAAGCGAGCGTATTTAAGTTCACTGTAGTCTTTCTCGGGATAGCCCACACAAAAAGTTGACATTGGTCGGCTAGATTGTTTCGAGGCCAAAGATACAATTAAGCTTGAATCGATACCTCCGCTGAGAAAGGCACCAACGGGTACATCACTGCGTAATTGCAGTTTTATGGCATCTTCCAATAGAATGTTTAGTTGCTCTATACAGTCAGCTTCAGATAGTTCGTAATTTTGTTTGCCAAATTCTAGATCCCAATAGCGAAAGGTATCGATTTTTTGGTTCTCTACCAGCATATAGTGACCTTGGGGTAACTTATGAATGCCTTGTAGAATAGTCTTGGGTGCGGGTACATAACCATAGGCAAGATAGTCATCAAGTGCATTAATGTCGATATGCCGCTCGATTGATCTGTCCACTAAAATAGCTTTTAATTCACTCGCGAAAAGAAATCTTCCGTTATTATGCGTAAAAAATAAGGGTTTTTCACCGAGTCGGTCTCTGGCCAAAAATAGAGATTTTTTCTTGATATCCCATAAAGCAAAGGCGAACATGCCGTTGAGCTCTTGCAAACAATCAACGCCCATCTCTTCATAAAGATGTACGATAACCTCAGTATCGGATTGTGTACTAAAGGTATGGCCGTTATCGATGAGTGACTGCCGTAGTTCTTTATAGTTATAAATCTCTCCATTAAATACGATAACGATAGATTTATCTTCGTTATAGATAGGTTGGCCCCCATCTTTAAGGTCAATAATGCTAAGTCGCCTATGCGCTAGCCCAATAGATTGAGAATAAAAAGTGCCATCCCCGTCAGGTCCTCTATGTGCGAGAGAGAGGTTCATCCTCTCTAGCAAGTCTCTATCAACATCTGTTGCTAGAGCGTAATGGTAAATCCCGCTTATTCCACACATAGATCTACAACGATCCCATTTGCTTTTTCAATTTGACGATATAAATATCTACTCTATTCACTTATCAACTTTAAGTACGCTGGTATAATGGCTTCGACGGTATACATCTTTTTATAAAAGCTTAGAGCAGTATTTGATAATGTTGTATATAGCGCTTCATCTTTCTCTAGGCCAGCTAAGGTGTCTGCCAATTGGTGATCTTGACTGACTTGTCCGACATTGTTGTTTTTAACAATGTTATCGGGATCAAACGTTGTTACGACGGGTAAGCCTACGCTCCACGCTTCAAGAAATGTGGTTGGAAAACCTTCTAGGCTTGACGTGCAACACAATATAAAGGCTTTATTATAGAGTTCAGACAATTGTTGGTCGGAAACCCGGCCGTGTATGGTGAGGTTATTAATTGTTTTCGCTTCGTGAACCAGTCTATTGGCATAATTGGAGGCAGTATTGGCGCTGCCTACTACATCAAATTGCATGTCGGGTAATTGTCTGGCAATGTCGAACAGTAATTCTAAACGTTTTACCTCGATAAAGCGCCCTACCCATAAAATGTGAGTTTTGCCTGCCATGCGCTGCTGAACACTAGGTAAGGCCAGGTTATTTGATTCATGGGGCATAGCGATAACAGAAGAGCTTATGCCAAATGATGTTTGAACCAGTGATTGTTGTTTTTGGGTTTGGGAAATGACAAAGTCCGCTTGTTTAAGTCCCCACTTGTAAAAGCGCTTTTCAACGACACTTTTAATCATTGGTAAATCGGTTAAGCAGTTGCCATCACTGGCTATGCCATAAATAAATTTGCGTGGGGTTGAGCAGTAGTGTTGCGCACCAATTGCCGTAACAGCAGTTTCTACACCTGCACCCATTTGCAGATAAACTTTGGCATCTGCTTTTTTGATGGCCTGCCATATTGAAGTCATTTTGGGGTAAACAAATCGTAGGCCTTTGATGCCCTGATTTGCGCGATAGGCTTTATAAACGGTAATGCCATCGATGACTACACCGTCCTGCTGGCCCTCGTCGAAGGTGACAAAAGCGACTTTGATGCCTCTAGCGGCCATACCTCTAGCCAGTGTCACTAACAGACGTTCGATGCCGCCGAGATACTTAGGTACATCGGCTCTAGTAATGAGATCAAAACATTTTAGACCGACGAAACAAATATCGTGCTTATACGCCAATTTTATTACCCCTTCATCATGTCGCGTATCGAGCGTTCGATAGGTATTTCCGGTGCCCAATCTATTTCAGAGCATATTTTATCAATATTACCACAGGAGCGGTCTAGATCTTGACTTTTTAATTTGGAGGTATCTGTCAGTATGTTAAGTTCAGTACCGGCGATTTTTGCCGCGAGTTCTATTACCTCTCTTATGGATGTTGAAACACCTGTTGCAACATTGTAAATGGAGTTATTGGTACCTTGCTGGAACAGGCACCAATACGCGCGAACCGCATCTCTGACATCGAGAAAGTCGCGTTCCGAATCGATATTACCTAAGTTTAGCGTTGTTTTACCTTCGGCGATTTGCGCGCAAATTTCGCCGATTACAAGGTTACGCGATAAGCCGGGACCAATTAAGTTAAACGTTCTGGCAACAATGACATCTACTCCCATGGCTTCACCCGCTTTTAATGCCAGCAGGGTTTGGGCACACTTAGAACCGCCATAGGGTGAAAAGCCGCCGACCACACTCTCTTCGGTGTATTCACCAGTTGCATTGGCGAAGTACTCTGCAGCAGAGCCAATAGATAAGACGCGGACATTTTTACAACCAGCCATATGCAAACTATTAATTAACGTATAAGTACCGGCAACATTAACATTAAACATAATGGCATCATCATTGGGTGGCATCATCCCGGCGAGGTGAAATACACCATTGGGCGGATACTTCTCGGCTAACATTTTCACCGTATGGGCGTCGGTAATGTCGCAATTTATCGACTCATCCACATCTGGTACGATCTCCGCAACATTGCTCAGGGAAACAATGTGAGCGTCAAGAGGTAGAGAGCGAATGTATTTAACAAGATGGGTTCCCGTGAATCCACTTGCGCCGGTAATCCAAATGGTTGAGGCAGACATCGTTATTTTTCTCCCAAGAATTCGCGCTCATTTTCCACAAAATCAACTTGTGCTTGAGCATAATCATCCATACGACCGATGTCTAACCAGTAGCAATCCTCGTTGTAACAACTGACTTTGCCACCATTTTCATGAACTTTTAGTATGAGATCGGGCATGTCGAGATACTGGTTTTTCTTAACATATTTTAGGACGCGATTGGATAGGATGTTAAAGCCCATACTGACGTCATAGTTAAACGTTGGTTTTTCGCGAAAGCCCTTAAATAAGCCATCTTCGGTATCGACGACGCCAAAATCAATTTTTACTTCGCGCCGGTGCACACCGATAGTGATATCGGCATCCTGCTCTTGATGGTGAGAGATGATTTTTCTGAAATCTAGCGTCGTTAATAAATCACCGTTCATTACGACGAAGGTTTCTGGCAGATCTTCAATGAGACCAATCGGACCGGCTGTGCCTAATGGCTCTTCTTCTTTAATGTAGTCAATGTTGACATTAAATTTTTCGCCGTTACCACATAAAGCCATCACCAGTTCAGCCAGATAACCCGTAGAAATGGTAATATCTTTTAGACCAGAATTGTGCAGTTTGGCAAGTAATACTTCGATTATTGGCTTGTGCCCAAGTGGAACTAATGGCTTTGGAAAAACAGCGGTTAGGGGCCGCAACCGAGTGCCTTTGCCTCCGGCTAGCAGAACCGCCCTTATTTTACCTTCTGTGTTAGACATCTTACGGGGCTCCCTAGGTTAGACAGCATAATTGTCGCTCTTAAACTCATTGAGGTGTTGCTGGATAAAGGTGATAGTGGCTTGTAGCCCATCTTTTAACGATACTTCAGGTTGCCACGTCATAAGCTCGTTGGCCTTACTGTTATTGCTAATTAGCTCCATGACTTCGCTATTGGCTGGACGCACACGTTGTTGATCAGTTTCAACGGCCAAGTTTTTACCAAGCAACTCACCTATGAGTTCTACCAATTTGCCAATGCTTACGCCCTTGCCGACCCCCAAATTAACCAATTCTCCAATCACTTTTTCTGATTTTGATGCCGCCAGAAACCCCCGTGCGGTGTCGGTCGCAAAGGTAAGGTCACGTACGGGATCTAAACTACCCAGTTTTAACTTATCCTTTGTCAGGGCTTGCACGATGATAGTAGGAATAATTGCACGCATGCTTTGGCGTGGGCCGTAGGTATTAAAAGGGCGCACAATGGTCACCGGTGTTTTGAAGCTTAACCAGTAACTCTCGGCAATTTTGTCTGCGGCGATTTTGCTGGCGGAATAAGGCGACTGGCCCACCAAGGGGTGTTTTTCATCGATAGGTACATATTGTGCCGTGCCATAGGTTTCACTGGTGGATGTATGCAGTATTCTTTCAACATTGTGCTTACGACAGGCTTCTAACACATTCAGTGTGCCATTAACGTTGGTACTTACGTAAGACGCTGGGGCGACATAAGAATAAGGAATACCGATGAGAGCCGCGAGATGAAATACGGTATCGCAACCTTTTACAGCATTATCAACTGAAAAAGGATCGGCGATGTCGCCAGAAACAATTTCTATTGCGCTCAATATATCACTTGGTACGCGTTCAAGGTTATACCAGTTGCTGTTAGCGTTATAGTGTACGTATGCGCGAACGTCATAGCCTTCTTTAACCAGCTCTTCAACTAAATGGCTTCCAATAAACCCGCCTGCTCCCGTTACTAATACCTTCTTCGCCACATTATTACCCTCTCTATTCTCTATTCGTTCGGCTTTAGCCAGCTTGTTAATCGGCTAGATTACCAATAAAAGATGACAGTTATTTTTTTGACAATAAATTTGATATCATTGCCTTTAGTAACATCGCTATAAACCACGTGTTGGTGACTAGATAGCGTTTCCATAATCTTCCCGGCTCCTGTTTGACTCGGTACAACCATTCCAAGCCCAGCTTTTGCCATAGCTCAGGTGCCCTGTCTACCTTACCTGCCATGACATCGAATGAACCACCCACACCGTGAACGACGGGCACTTGCATAATATGATTCCATTTTGCCATAAATTGCTCTTTCTTTGGTGAGGTAATAGCTACTAATAGTACATCCGGCTTGGTAGCGGCAATATCCTTGGCTATCTCCTCTTCCTCTGCTGGAGAGAAATAACCATTGCGGCGGCCGGCCAGTATGACTTTAGGGTAATCTTTCGCAAGGCGTCGCTCTACTTCTTGCGATACTTCCTCAGTGGCCCCCAGACAATAAACACGGTGGCCACGGCGGAATATGCCGTACATTAAGTCGATACCAGTTACTCTCTCGGGCAACGGTTTGCCTAAGCATTTACTTGCCCATACAACCGCAAGACCGTCGGCTAAAATCATGTCCGACGCCAATACATCTTGCCTCAGGGTCGGGTTTCTCTGCATGTTCACTACCTTGGCTGCATTGACCACGCCAATGTGTAGTTGTCTTTTCTGCGCTATGACGGTGTTAATATGGTCAAGTACCTGCTCCATAGTCATTGCACTGATGGGTATATCGAATAATGTTACCGTATCGTCGTCGGTTGGCTCAGAGGTATCGATCGTTGTCATACAGAAACCCTCAGGACCTAGTGGTAAAGCCCTGTTATCAAACTATACAATCATGGTAAAACCGCTAACCCCAGAATCTATAATCGTCATTAGCGGGTAATAAAACGTTGTTACTACCTATTTTTAGCTATTAGGATATTAGGAAACGAACGCTGCCAACTTGATCGGTCTACTGACAGCGGGATAATGCATAGTATAACTCAGGTGGTGACACGAGGACCAATATTAACCTACCTGAAATAGGGTAAACCAGGCTATACTATCGCCGAATTGACCATCTACAGCCTTAAATTTACGCTAACGTGTCCTTCAATATCACGCTTTTCAATTTCAAAAGCTAAACAAAGGCAAATGTAACGAATCAAGGGTTATGGTATGCCAACCACCAAAATGATGATTAGCCTAGACTATGAGCTATTTTTTGGCCCAGAGGCCGGTAGTGTAGAAAACTGCCTAGTCAGTCCAGTGACGGCCTTACTCGACGTCTTGAATAAGTATGCAGCCAAGCTCACCTTATTTGTTGACGCAGGCTATCTTATTAGGCTTAGAGATCAGGCAACTCAGCATCCACAGTTAGGTGCGGATTTAACTGCGGTGAAACGGCATTTAGAACAAGTCAGCCAAGCTGGCCATGACATTCAGTTGCATATCCACCCCCATTGGGAAGACAGCCATTTTGACGGTAAACAGTGGTGTTTTGATACGTCTCGCTATCGCTTACACGATTTTAACGAAATAGAGATTGGGCGTATTGTCCGGGACTACAAGCATGAGCTTGAAGGGTTATCATGCCATGAAGTTTTTGCTTACCGCGCCGGTGGTTGGTGCATTCAACCATTTGACAAAATAAAGGCGGCACTGCTGGCCAATGGGGTTTGGTTGGACAGCACGGTGTATAAACACGGTTTGTCAGAAGATCCAAGCCGCTGGTATGACTTTCGCCACACCTCGGCGGCACCCTGGTGGTATTTCAGTGATGACCCAACGCAGGAAGATAAGCAGGGTCCGTTTGTTCAAATCCCAATTAGTACAGTGCCATTGTCACCATTATTTTTCTGGAAAATGGCGTTGGTAAAGAAGCTGGCAAGTCGACGGCTTAAACCTTTTGGTGATGGTCAAGTCATGCCTCAGACCTCGGGTTATTATCTATCGCGCTTAACACAAACCACATTTAGTCCTGCCTCAATTGATGGGGTTAAAGCGAGTACATTGAGTCAAGCTCTCAATTACCATTTGCGACATGAGCGAGAGGGTATTTTTAATGTAATGGGGCATCCCAAAGCACTGTCGCCCTATTCAATTGAACAAGTTGACAGATTTTTAGCGAAACAGCGGCAGATGGAATATATTACCTTTCAAGATCTGCGGGGTACCAAGATCGAAATATCGTAACATGAGTGGTGGAGCACAACATTGCAAAACATAAACCGCTACCAAATATCCTGTTTGACATATTTGTCTCGTAGTGAGTCCTTATATTTGCCTCTGATTCGTTTAATGGCAGGTTTTTCTACGCCGTAGGTCAGCGCTGTAGCCAAGCAGAGGGCGAGACAAATTGCCGCGATAAAAACACTATCGACGTGGAATCCCAGAGCCAACATCTCGCGTATAAATATCCATCCCACGTATTCGTGAATGAGGTAGAGCGAATAGGAAATGGTGCCTAAAAACACTAACGGTTTGATAGCAATAAAGTGCAAGCGGTTAAAGCTAAATAGATAGAACAACGTGAATATACCGACTGTAATCATGAGTTGTTCGGGGCCGTACAGCAGCCACTGGTTAAAGAGGCAAAGAGCTAATATCGCGTGATTTTCCAGTCCACCTATGCCATTTTTTATTCGATAAAAAATGATACCAGCAACAAAAAGATTGCAGTATTTGATTAAGAATAGTAATTGCAATATGCCAGGTACGTTGCGATAGTATGTTTCAATCCCCCAAACCAATACTTGCGACGCTAGCCATAACATACAGATAGGTAGGATAAATCGCTGTAGACGAAAAATAAAAATCATGAACATCCAAAAGTAAAAGACGAGCTCCCATTTTAGTGTCCAGTAAACACCGTCGACATTAGGTATGCCGAAAAAGCCTTGTAACATTGTTAAATTGAATAAGCCTTCAAATAAAGTAACTTCTCTACCTGCTAAGCCAAAATTGGCAACCACGAGGCAAGTTAATGCAATAGCCGCCCAGTATACGGGGTAGAGACGAGCAAAGCGCGAGACGATAAAATCATAGGGATGTTTGCAGCTATTGAGTGTTAAAAAAATAACAAAGCCGCTGACGACAAAGAATAACTGTACGCCATAGTGTCCTAGCGGGACTTGAAAAAAAGGCAATTCTTGATAAACATATAATTCATGGTAACGAGAAGTATAGTGAAATAGAACAACAGATAGCGCTGCAATGCCTCTCAGTGCATCCAGCTCCAACAATCTACTTTGCATAATGTAAACCCTTTCCAGCAATGTTTTTCAATAATAGGTCTTTCAACTGGTGAGACAATACCTGATAGCCGTGGCTATTTAAGTGGAGGCCATCGCCAACATGGAAATGGCTTTTTAATGAAAAATCTGGTTCACTCAGTTCGTTTGATGGATGCATATAGTGACATGCCCTTAGTTGAGTACAAGTCTGCTCAATGAGTCGATTGAGAGCGATAATCTTGTCCGCGGGTACCCGGTTAGCGACAGGTAGCACACCTAGCCAATAGATCGGTGTGCCGGTGTCTAACTGGTGTGCCAACTGGCTGATCTGCCGCTGGATTGTAGCATTAGATGACTGATTTAACAGATCATTAATGCCAATTAATACAATAACCTGTTGCACGTTAGCTTGTTTCATGTAGGCAGGCAATCGTTTGGTTAAACCTTTTATTGTATCTTTACCAATACCAAAATTAACGGCATTTGAGGCAATGTTGTTGGTATGCCAGCCTTGAACCAAGCTGTCACCAACAAAAAGTGATACTGGCTGGCTAAACTGGGTTGCTTGCCTTTGGTAAAACCCACCGAGTTGTTTGTAGTAATAGGCTGTTTTGATGGATGACGCCTTGGTAAACAACTTATCTACCAAGTCAATTGGGCGTATTTGGTGCATAATCAATACTGCCAGTATGATGTGAACTGACCACCAGTATGCTGTTTTGACACTCGAAGCCATAGACCTTTGTTAAACCCTTTTCCATTAACAAGATACACAATTTGTGTAATAGTTCTTCTGATATCTATCGCAGTCGAGCGGTTAGCTATGATAGCGATAATTTTATGGCCACTACCGCATCAGGGTAGAGACGGCCAAAGGGCGCGATGATGATTAAACGCTATAGCTTTTTTGCTGCTATCTGACTATTTTATAGAGGCTATTTTATTTTGTATAACATTGGTTTTGAGTTTTTGGGGTATTGCCGCATCTCATAGTAATAGTCCAATAAATATTCGTTTTGGTGTTTATTATGATATTGAGTGAAATGGGCGCACCTTTGACCTGTGGGATGTTGAGGTACCATGAATATTCAGCTTATTGATAATTGGTCTGAATTTGAGCGTCTCGGTGGTGAGTGGAACGCACTGTTAGCACAATCGGATGAAAATTGCCTATTTTTAACTTGGGAGTGGATTCATACCTGGCTGAAAATAGTAAAACCGCAGATTAAGCCCTATGCATTGGTTGCCCGTGAGGCAAATGGTGAGCTTGTTGGTATTGCGCCATTTTATCGAACTAATTTTCGCCTTTTAAAGGTCATCCGGTTGAGAGCGTTGAGAGTCATGGCTGACCAAGCGACGGCAGCCGAGTACC
>JANQMK010000058.1 GCA_028280085.1 Pseudomonadales bacterium | reverse complement strand
AAGCCTACCGACCAATAGCTTAAAGATTGGCATCATGGATGAAGAACGTCGTACTACGGTCAATTTGAAAGAGTGTATTCGGACGGCCAAGGAAAGAATTATTTTTATTAACACCGGCTTTTTAGACCGAACAGGTGATGAGATCCATACCGCGATGGAAGCAGGCGTGATGGTACGTAAAGATGCCATGAAACAAGAGAAGTGGATTCAGGCTTATGAGAGCTGGAATGTTGATATCGGCTTAGCTTGCGGTCTGCAAGGAAAAGCACAAATTGGTAAGGGTATGTGGCCTAAACCTGATTTGATGCAAGAGATGGTTGAGACTAAACGCGCCCACTTGGAAGCGGGGGCGAATACCGCTTGGGTACCATCACCGACAGCAGCGGTATTGCACGCAATGCATTACCATCAAGTCAATGTTAAAGAAGTACAAGATAAGCTAAAGAATCGTCAGCGGGCCAGCTTGGATGATATTCTCACCTTGCCAATATTGAAAGGAACTGAATTAACAGCGGACGAGATTCAGCAGGAGCTAGATAATAATTGCCAAGGTATTCTAGGTTATGTGGTGCGTTGGATTGATCTCGGCGTCGGCTGTTCAAAGGTGCCTGATATTAATGACATTGGCTTAATGGAAGACCGAGCTACATTACGTATATCAAGTCAACACATTGCTAATTGGCTACATCATAATTTTGTGAAGCGTGAGCAGGTGTTGGCGACACTGAAACGTATGGCAGTTGTTGTAGATCGGCAGAACGCTAATGATCCGAATTATCGACCAATGGCCCCGGATTACAGTGACTCGGTAGCCTTTCAAGCAGCATGTGAATTAGTATTTAGCGGCACTCACCAACCTAGTGGCTATACTGAGCCTGTATTGCATCGTCGTCGTATTGAACTTAAGCATAAGCTGGAAAGGCAATAGAACCTATCCTAAATCAGAACCCGTCTCAAAATGGTTTGAAATGGGTTCTACTCTAGTATTACTCTAATTCACTTAGCATATAGACAACCGCGAGTGTAATCTGTTCGTCAGTTAATTCCTGCTTGCCACCGCGTGGCGGCATCATATTGTATCCCTCGATTGCATGTGAAACGAGCGTTTCTTTGCCCTGTTTCACTCGCTCACCCCACATTTTAATATTACCTATTATAGGCGCCCCATTAATACCTTGGCCGTGGCAAACAAAACAATTAGCTTTAACAATTTCTCTTCCTTGCTCAATCTGTTTTGTATCACTGCCACTAGAGCATGCCGTAAGTATTATTGTCAGTCCCACCATTGCTGGTTTAAGGAACATTTTTTTCTTGCTCGTTTTCACTGTTTTCATCGTCATTGGGCCTACAGCGTTAGTTAATAAAATAGGCATACTACGAATGTTACTAGCGTTATTGTCCAGTCACTGCTTAAACCTAGCCGTTGCTTAAGCCTAGTTAGTATTTAAATCTAGTCGCTGCTTAAATCTAGTCACTGCTTAAACCGGTCGGATATTTCGAATGGTAGCGACGGCTTCTTATCTTACGTTTACTGCGCTTTACTTGGCGTGTTAAGGTATCAAATACGTTAGCGACTGCACTGTAGGGATTTGTTGACTGGTTAGAAACGCTAACTAGTTTGCCGTTATAGTTTAGTTCAACAGAGATGCGATAAGTACGACATTTTCTTTGTCGTCCATGTGGAACATCTATGGTGATGTGAGATTTAGGAATAAATTCTTGAAAGCGTTTGAGTTTTATTATTTTAGATTCAATAACAGCAGTTAGCTCTGGTGATTGGTCTAGTCCTCGATAAACGATGTCTAAATTTGGCATCATATTATGCTCTCCTTTTTATAGTAGGGCGCATCTACCACCAGAATCAGAGCAAGTGTTATGCCATTGGTTAGTCGGTATTACATGAAGTGGATTTAGGTGTTGAATTTTAAAATTATTTTTTGCTTATTACATTAGACCATCTTTTCAGAAAACCAATTTTTGCATCATATTAGTGATTTCTATCGTTTGCTTGGTATTATTTTGGGGAGTTATCAATATTATAAGGCAATAATATGGGGCGTAGAAAAAACGGTCGTCGAGATAAAATGGGGCGTGTGACATGCTCTTTTAGACTAGCTAAACGATTATATCGATGGTCTAGAGTGTCGGCATTTATCAGAATACGAAAATAGATATACGACGGTGTGTTTTGTGTAGATTGATAGTCGTGTATGTGTGCCTGAGTACAGTTACTGGGTATTGTGTGTTTTTTCTAGGTTTTATATAGTCGCCCCGTCATTTTATAAAAGAGACAACAGACTTTATATTTTCGCGATATTATATCGTCGCGATACTGCATGCATAACAGAAAGCATGCTTTTGAAAAAAGGCCGATTTCAACGTTATAAATATGTAATGTTTGTGCGCCAAAATAGTTCTGAGTAAAAAAACTGTGCGTTTTATTGGGACAATGGCAACAATGCTTTTTTCAATATCATTTCCTGACAATATTCTTATTTTATAAAACATGCACTTAAACTTGACGGTTTGTGCTCTATATTGACGCGACTAGCGATAAAAAATATTTGAGTTTTTGGTCTGCATTAGTGCGTAAGGCGCTTCTAATCAAACTCGGCAGCTTGCGTCTTAAGCTTTTTCTTTTAGCTACTTATTTTAGCAACTTTCCCTGTCTATCTGCTGAATCACATTGCACCGCTATGGCCAGGGGTTACTATCAATTGTAGTGCATAAAGCTACGAGGCAGAAATAACTATTTGATTTATATGAACATTTTATCTTTGTTTTGCGCTGACACTTTTTTTGGTATGGCAGTTGCTCTTGACCGCATAGAGAACGGTTGATTTGTACGGTTTTGTTTTCAGGTCCCTCGTTTTCAGGTTCCTTAGGTTTCAGGTTCCTAGGCAAAGATCATCGCGAAGTAAGTTGGCGGCTATTGGCAGCAAAGCGTTGGGTAAATAACTAAATGTTGAATACGTTAGGTGGATAGACAATCCATGTTTGCATTAAATCGAAAAGCGTCAGTTATAGAAACCCCACCAGATGATGGCGAGGTGAGTGACGAGATTGCAGTGGATAGCAACAATCATTACCCCATTATTGTTGTTGGCGCTGGTCCTGTAGGTACTCACTTCGTCAATAAAGTACTGTCACAAAATCCACAACAGGATGTTCTTTTATTTGGTGACGAGCCCTATTTACCCTACGATAGAGTTAGGTTATCCAATGTACTTGCTGGTACATTAAACCCGGATTTGCTACAGCTCAGTTTGCCTGCAGAGAAAAATTTACAACAGCACTACAATTGTTTGGTGACATCCATAGATTGTCAGGCTAAGAGCATTATAGATGATACAGGCAATGTGCACCGATTTTCTTCGCTGATATTAGCCACGGGATCTTCACCCCATATTCCAGATATAAAGGGAATCGGTTGTAAGCGAGTTTACACTTTTAGGGATTTGCGAGATGCCGAAGCACTTATTGCGCGCTCGGCGCGGAGTCGTCGCATCGTTGTGATTGGCGGTGGCCTGCTGGGTTTAGAGACCGCTAAAGCAATGCAAAGATGGAATACTCATGTAACGGTGGTGCAGCAGGCTCCCCATTTGATGAATCGGCAACTCGATAGCAAGGCGGCTAAGCTATTGCTAAATACAGTAACGGGGCTAGGTATAGATGTTTATTTGAACTCTGGTGTTGGCGAGATACTTGGAGAAGTTTCTTCCGATTCTGATGGGCGGAAAACTGTTGTCGGTGTAAAACTACGAAATGGCACTATCCTCGATTGCGATACTGTCATTTTTGCAGCGGGCATTACCCCAAATATTGCTCTGGCTGTTGATGCCAAAATAAATGTTGGTAGAGGCATAAAAGTCGACGAGCACTTGCAGACGTCTGAGTCGAATATCTACGCTATTGGGGAATGTGCAGAATACAATAAGCAGGTGTACGGCCTCGTAGCGCCGGGTATTGAGCAAGCGTCCGTATTAGCTGAGAACATAGCTGGCAATATGAATGCTCGCTATTTAGGTTCAATAAATGCGTCGGCATTAAAAGTCGTAGGCGAAGATGTCTTCAGTATTGGAGAAATTGATACAGAGGTCGATAGAAGTCTTAAGACCTACTCATATTATAAAACGGATACGGATAATAGTAACACGGACTACTACAGATGCATTTTTCTTAAACGAAATCGCCTGGTTGGTGCTCTCGCTATTGGCGCATGGCCAGAGCAGGCCGCGGTGCGTCGCGCTGTAATGACAAAACAACGCATGCTACCCTGGCGTGTTTGGTCTTTTTGTAAGACGGGTAATTTATTTGGTGAAAAGGAGCAGGATAATGCTAATCACTGGCAAAACTCAGCCACTATATGCAGTTGTAAAGCGCTCACTAAAGGCGATATAGATAAGTCAATTTGTGCTGGTTGCGACAGTGTTGAAAAAGTAATGGAGCGTACTGGTGCTGGTACCATGTGCGGCTCTTGCCAGCCTTTGCTAGCCGGTTTGGTTGAGGGTACTCCCGTTAGTATTGCACGTGATAGTAGTTTCTCTCTTATAGGGGGGGGCGGCTTGATAGCTGTGATCTTGGTCGCCGTTTTTATCGGGTTTGACCCTATACCTTATGCATCCACGGTACAATTAGATTTCTCTATTGATGAGCTCTGGCGAGATAGCTTTTACAAACAATTTACAGGGTTTAGTTTGTTGGGAGCATCGGTGTTAGGGCTGTTACTTTCACTTCGAAAGCGCTTTGATCTGATGGCGTTTATGACCTTTAACAGCTGGCGGTTGGTACATGTGTCGCTAGGTATTCTGTGTTTATTGATGCTTGTGCTCCATACAGGTTTTAGGATGGGTGATAATCTAAACCTATGGTTAATGATTAACTTTACTTCTTTGGCTTTTATCGGAGCCTTGGCCGGCATTGTTATCGGTTGGGATAAACTGTTAGGCGTCAAACTATATCAAAGATTGAGGTCTTGGTTCACATGGGGCCATATTATTAGTTTTTGGCCTTTACCGGTTTTACTAGGCTTTCATATTGTTTCAGTTTACTACTTCTAGAGTTGTTATTAACACCCAATGACAGTTAACAGAGTTATATGGTTAGCGTGGCTAGTCTCGAGTTTAGCCCTCGTGGTTTATTTAGCCAGACCGCTTATTACAGAGCAGGACAGAAGCATGTATCTAATTGGAGAGACAACCCATGGTCATCACCAAATTGAGATGGCTTGCAATGCTTGCCATACCAGTGCTTTTGGTGGACCGGAGGTAATACAGTCCGCCTGTATAGACTGTCATGGGGAGGAGCTCGAGCTCGCGAAAGATTCTCATCCAAAAACGAAGTTTTCCGACCCACGCAATGCTGATCGTATAGATATTCTTGATGCGCGTTATTGTGTCACTTGTCATAAAGAACACAATGAAGAAATTGCTGGTGATATGGGATTAACTTTACCTGAAGACTATTGTTTTCGATGCCATGAAGATATTGGTGAAGAAAGGGAAACACATAAAGATCTGCCGTTTGACTCTTGCGCAAGCGCTGGGTGTCATAACTATCATGACAATCTAGCGCTCTACGAAGATTTTCTATTGAAACACGCCGATGAACCTGATTTTAAACATCCAGCAGTTACGCCGGCGCGAACTAAGTTAGCGACGTTAGCTGCAGTGCGTAATTTTGCCATAATGACTTCTGACCAAGTGCATGCAGATGTGGCGCTAGATGCAATAGCTGGGCAGGAAGAATTGGTCGCTCAGGCACATCACGACTGGTCTCAGTCTCAGCATGCCCATACTGGTGTTAACTGTTTGACTTGCCATGCAGCAGAAGAGGGGGAGGCCGTGGAGGATGACAACAATGTTACGGTCCTTGGCTTACAAACGTCTAATTGGGTGGAAAAGCCTAGTTATGAGGTGTGTCAGAAATGTCATACTGATCAGGTTGATGGCTTCTTACTTGGCAAACATGGTATGCGATTAGCTCATTCACTGTCACCGATGAAAGTATCGGATGCGAAAATTATGATGAAGACAGAAGCTGGCCATGAAGAGTTAGATTGTATGAGCTGCCATAGTGCACATCGATTTGATACTGTTGCGGCGGCAACCGATAGCTGTTTAACGTGTCATGATTCGGAGCATGTTAACAACTATTGGGGTTCGCCTCATGGAAAACTACAGCAGGAGGTTTTGGCCGGCGTTCGAGCTACAGAGGAAGGGGTAACCTGTGCAACATGTCATATGCCTCGTATTGAGGTCTCAATTGGCGATAGTCAGATTGTTATGGTGAATCATAATCAAAATGAAAACTTGAGGCCTAATGAAAAAATGATACGTCCCGTTTGTATGAAATGCCATTCGCTTGAATTTTCAATCGATGCCCTAGCTGATGACGAGCTTATTGAAAGTAATTTTACTGGGCAACCGCAGCAACATATCCGGTCCATTGATATGGCATTAGAACGCGATGCTAAAACAAACCGGACTGATAAAGCTTACTAATATAGAAAAAACTATACCTTGAGAAAAACGTTCAGGAGTGGACATGATGAAAAGAGCATTAACAATCACTAGTTGTTTTTTTGGCGCAGTAGCAATTTCTGGCTGCAACCCCAATGCTAGCAAAGGCATTGAACCTAAGCAGTATACGGATTCGCTGTTTGCCGTCATGAAGGCAGATCGCACCAACTATACTAAACTCATTATTAAACGATTAGGTCCCAAGGGCGCCGACGCAATTAAGCCGAATGAGCACTGGGACGATATGCCTAATGGCGCACCCTTACCAGCGCAGATGTTTCGTTTTGGCGCAGAAGGGGTAGCGGAGATGACGGATGATTTTACGTATTCTCTGCAGTCTTTATGGCCTATTAATAAGCAAAATGCGCCACGTACTCCCGTTGAAAAAAAGGGTTTACAGTATGTGGTTGATAATCCCGGCCAAAATTTTTATGGTGAAGAGAAGTTAGGTGATAAAACCTATTTTACAGCTGTTTATCCTGACGTGGCGGTTGCAGCCCCTTGTATGGATTGCCACAATAACCACAAGGATACACCAAAATCTGACTTTAAAATGGGAGATGTTATGGGCGGGGTAGTTATCAGAGTGCCTTTATAAGAAGCGCCTTTATAAGAGTGCCTTCACAATAGACGTCTCTTTATAGAAAATATACCATTGATGGTAACTCCAAGAAATATTTAGGTAATTGCGGTTGCGGCCGTGCATCCTTATTATTCGGAGGTGCCTTAAGTAAGTTCTACTATCAATTAGACCCATTAGCAGCTATCAGATGACTAAACTATCATGAGTCGTTTGATAGTTGTTTTCACGGGCTTTGGCGTAGTCACAATTTAGCGGTTATTATCGCTGTTATTATAGCTAAAGTATTCGTATCGTTAGAGTACTTGGTTTCGCTAGAGTAATTAGTTTAAAGCAAATGATAACCTACCTAAATGTGTTTTAAGCAGTGCGAAAGGTTTACTCTTGAATAATAGCGCTAGTCTCGTAACTTGCTTTTTGCTTGTTTGAGTTATGGATCCAAGCTTGCAATTGCGGTGAGATTGACTGACTGAGTATGTTTAGACTGATGTGCAGTACTTCCATATAGCTATTTAAGACTTCTGTTCCAAGGCTAAAGCAGCGCTGCGATTTGGCAAGTCTAGGGGTGTCATCTGTGACCATTTTTGGAATAATTTCGAGATAGTTTTCAGCACGTTGATAGCATAGATTTCTGCCAATATGTACTAGCACGGATTCTGCCTCAGGGCTGTTATCGTTAGCAAGCTTTTGTTTTGTTTGAGCAAGTTTCTCGTATGAGGTATTGATTAGTAGATGAAGCAATTGCGACAGAGATTGATTACTGTTTTCAGAAGACGCAATGTGAGAACTCAGACCTCGTATTTGCGCGAGTGATTCGATAAGATCAATAAAGTCATGGAAAATAAATTCGGTAATTTTGGTGTTGTCTTGGTCGACACTGCTTTGACTGAATTTAGCACTTTCCTGATTGTTTATGACAGTCCGAATAAATTTCATTAAACGTTTGACAAAATGATTATGTACTTCGAAGTTTTGTAGTACTTCTAAGCTGTCCCAATGGTTATTTACTAGCTTCCACTCATTTTTTAGCTGTAAGAATGGGTCAGAAGCCATTTTTAAATTGTGTGTGATAAGTAGTAGATCAATATCTTGTATTAGTGCCTCAATTTTTTTGGTAATGGACGGTAATAGCTCGCGAAAAAATTGATCACCATCTAGAATAGCCATATTGATACCACGGTGTTGTTGGGTATACTTAAGTAGTTCTAGTGCCTTTTTAACAACGCCGTAGGCCTTTTGCTTATTTGAATGGTTGCGAAAAAGTTCCGCAGCGTTTGTAGGGTATTTTGTCATTGTTTGCTCGTTCATAACACACATTTAGGTTCAAAAATTGAAAAAAGCCCGATATCAGGGCATGCACTTTTAGTTTAATCTTGTTCTGCACTGTTCTTCGAATAGTTAATGCAGTATTTGGGCCACTTTGGTTTGAAGACAGAGGGTTGAAGATAGAGGATTGAAGACAGAGATTTACATTGCGGTGAGATTAGATATTTACGGCAGGAGCAAAACATGGATGATATTGAATTACTTATTGAGGGGTTTAACCAGTTTAGAGCTGAATATCAGCAGGATAAGCATAGTGATTACAATGCTTTGGTTGAAGGCAGTAATCCCCCCAATATACTGATGATAGCCTGCTGTGATTCACGGGTAGATCCCGCCATTATTACTAACTCGAAAGCGGGGGATTTGGTGGTTGTACGTAATATTGCGAATATTGTGCCCCCCTATGATGAAAATAAGCAGTCCTATTGTGAAACCAGTGCGGCTATCGAATTTGCTACTTGTTATCAAGAAGTCGAGCATATTATCGTGATGGGGCATTCACGCTGTGGCGGCATCCGTTCACTGTTAACTCGACTTATTGATCAGACAGAGACTGATTTGGCTTTGCATACCTGGACTAATATTCTGAAGGACGTGGCAGAAGATACCCTTCGGTCAATGCCGGGAGCTGAGCTTGATGACCAAGAGTGTGCATGTAGTCGAGCAGCGCTTGCGGTATCCTTAAAGAATCTTCGTAGCTATCCATCGGTTAAACGTTTATTAGATCGGCAATTGTTGGATATCAGAGCCTGGTATTTTAACTTATCTCAAGGTAAGTTAGAGGCCTATAACCCTGATACCAATCAGTTTTTTGATCTTTGCTAATCTATTTTATTATTAACCGATGGCCTGGGTGAGATAAGCCCCGTCGATCAAATTACGGGGCTGTATTTTACGAGGCTATGGTTTTACGAGGTCATGGTTTTGTCGAGCCTGTTTTACAGGGTTATGTTATTTACTAACGTTAATGTGCATCAATTAATTGCACTGAACCATCCGGTAGAATTTCCACCATTTGGCCCGAGGGTTCTTCGAGAAATGTCGTCAAAACAAAACAAATGCCGGCAGCCCCGGCAATGACCATAAAGAACTGAGATGCGTCGACAAATGACAGTACTGTTAAGAAGGTAACAGCACCCACATTACCATAGGCGCCTGCCATGCCAGCTATTTGTCCTGTCATGCGGCGTTGTACCAGAGGTACCATGGCGAATACTGCGCCTTCCCCTGCTTGAACGAAGAAAGAACAAAGCATGGTTGAAGCCACTGCTAGCCAAATGTTCCATGTACTATCTATTTGACTTAGTAATAGATAACCGGCAGCTAGGCCTGCTATCAATACCATCAGTGATTGCTTGCGCCCGAACTTATCGCTAAGAAAGCCACCGGTAGGTCGCGCGAGTAGATTCATAAAGGCAAATCCCGACGCGAGCATACCTGCTTTTACTGCATCCAGTTCAAATGTCTCCATAAAAAATAATGGTAGCATGGACACTACGGCGAGTTCAGAACCGAAGGTTACGAAATAAGCCCAGTCCAGGATAGCAACTTGTTTGAACTTATAGCGCATCATCTCTGGCACTCCAGAGGTCAAATTTTCCTTATTAACGTTATAGATGCTCCAGGTCTGAAATATAAAAAGTACCACTAGGCCCAGGTAGATCGAGTTGACAAATGTGTCACTGATAAGATTAAGGTTAGTTGGTGACAGTTTCCAGGCGAGGACTGATAATGCAATATACATGGGGATGTTCATTGCCAGTAAAAAATAGAAATCACGCCAGCTGGTAACTTCTAGCCCACCGGATTTTTTCGGCTTAAAGTAAGTAGATCCCTTTGGTGTATTACGTGCATTCCAGTAGTAAATGAAGCCATAAACAAACGCCAACGCGCCGGTCGAAGCAATCGCATACCGCCAACCGTTGTCACCACCATAGAGCATTGCCAGAGTTGGCAGTGACATGGCTGCCGCGGCCGAACCGAAATTACCCCAACCACCATAGATACCTTCCGCTAAGCCAACTTGTTTAGCAGAGAACCACTCTCCAACCATTCTTATACCAATGACAAAGCCCGCTCCTGTAAATCCCATAAGAAATCTGAACAGTGCTAACTGTTCATAAGAATCGGCAAAGGCAAAGCCAAAGCAGGCAAATGAGCATAGGATTAGCAGTCCACTGTAAATCAAGCGGGGACCAAACTTGTCGACAAGGATACCGATGACGATTCTGGCGGGAATCGTCAGAGCAACATTTAAAATCATCAGAGCTTTAACTTGCTGAGAAGTAAGGTCGAAAGCTTCTTTCATAAAAGCTAATAAAGGTGCGTGATTAAACCAAACAACAAATGTAATGAAAAAGGCAAACCAGGTGAGGTGCAGCGTCTTTATATTGGGTTTACTGAAGTCTAACAGATTGATTCTTTCGGCAGACATGTTGTTACTCCTTTTATTGTTACACTAACTGTTGTTGCACCAACGGTTTGGTTGCTGTGATAGTTGGGTCGTGATCAGCAGAAATGCACTGAAATTGCGACCGAAAAATTTTTACGCTGTTGCAGAGCATGCTTTATGCCATTATTTTTAAGTTATTGAAATATAAAAAAATAATATGTTTTATGGGCTAGATTGAGATCTTTTTCACTGTAATGGTGCTCGGTATTTGAAGACAAATAACTGTTTGGCACCAAAGTTGATCACATAGGGCGGGCAACTTTTCGCAACAAAATAGTGGGTTGGCAGCTTCTGGTGCGCCTCTATATTAGGGGGCCGATGAGTCATTACTCGTATGATACGGTTGCTACACATGAGCCAAATTAGGGCGTATTCCTTTCTGGTGTGCACACTGCTGACCAAAATTCCATGCTGTAGGCCGTCATTGGAAAAATAACAAGTTGTTTAATTCCGATGATCCCTTATGGCGCAAAAAAAATGCTTCTGCAGAATTTATTCTGTAACAGATCTTCATTTTGGATTCTTTAGCGCACCAAGTTGGAAGAGGGCGAATACCAACGATGAACCACTTTAAATC
>JANQMK010000032.1 GCA_028280085.1 Pseudomonadales bacterium | reverse complement strand
TCGTTAAATATCATAGCCTATTCTGTAGGCTCCCGAAGGGCGCCCCTCAGAGGCGTTTTTGCTGTATTGAGCTACACTAGCACCTTGAATTATTATTTTAATGCAATGTTGTTACTGCTGTAGAAAGGCCTGCTCAGCCATCGATTGCAGGTAGTTATTGGTTAACGCCTCAATATTATTTAGGACGTCCGCTTTATCGAGTAATTGGATCTCATTATCGACAAAGTATTCAAATTGTTTGTGCTCTGATTGTTCAATGACATCACTGAAGTCCGTAACCAGTTGGTCAATGTTTCTAGTGCCATCCACTAAAGGCATCAGCAGGCAGCCTAATCGGTCCAGGGCGATGAGTTGGTGATCTAGATTAGTGATAACATTGGTAGTAGGTGCCTGATAACGAGCATATTGGCTTGCTTTAGGTTTTGGCGGTACCTGAAGGTTAATTGGATCTTCTTTTAGCGTTAGATCGAGTATATTAAGGGCAATTAACTGATCGAACTGGATTCTACTGAGTGATTCATGAATCGCTTGTTCAGACAATTCCGGCAGTCTTTTAGTGACAGTTGCTACGATCTCCGTCCAGTCAATGGGATCCAATGGTTGAGTCAACAGCTCAAACGCCATTTTGATTGCAGGCTCGCGACTAGCAATTTTAATTTTTGAGTTGTTAAAAGCAACCGATTCGTCGCTGCGTAATGCCGCCTCAGGGGTCACTTTGTCAAACTTGAGAGTGCGAAAAAATTTAAATTGATCCATAAACTTTGTCGTTATTGTTTTACTGATCACGTGCTCAGAGTGGCATAACAGTGACTTTCTAAAGCGCCGATTAGTTATGTAATCCATATATTGTTCGGCTTGGACTTTATCGTCTATAGCGAGCAGTACATCTCTAGCTTCGTTGTTTAATAGATAGGGGCTATAGATGAAGCAATCTAAATCGGCTAGGTGTTGTAACTTGTAGGGAACGGCGTTGGCCATGAATTCGGTAAAGTAAAAGGGCTCATTGTGATCTTCCAGGTATTCGTGAAAAATATATGAGTCTTCCACAAAACCTGGTACGCTGATTTCAGTTTCCAGCAGTTTGGCCCAAGACGAATTTTTATCAGGTGTGGCGCGGGATAGGAAGTGGATCATTTCCCTCACTTGAGCACATTTTTCAAAGGGATCATCAAATGCACTGGTGTGCTGACGCATAATTTGCCTAATGCTGGCGACACTGTTCCAACCTGGCTGCGTGTTGTAGCTGATGGTGGCTACCCCATTGGACGACAAGTTCTGTTGGCAGATACGAAGAATTTTTTGTCTAATATCGTTGGGTACCCATGAGTACACACCATGGCAAATAATGTAATCAAATTTACCAAAACTGCCATCTATATCTAATATTGAACGGTCGATTAACTCAATATTTTGCAGTCCAAGATTGTCAACGTGTGCTTGGCCTTGATCAATTTGTATTGTTGAATAATCGATGCCAACGAAATGAGATTGGGGGAATTGTGTTGCTAACGGAATAATATTACCGCCGCTAGCGCAACCGAGTTCAAGCACTTTTGCTGTCGAATAATCTGGTGCATCTAGCCCGTAAAGTAGTGCCATGGCATAGAGGTGTTGTGGACGAGTTTCTTGAAACGGATAACTCTTGTACGGCATTATATCGTATGGATTACTGTCCAAAGTACAACCTCTACTACCCTCATTAACCGCTCACTCTGCTATGTACTAAAGACCAAACTGATATTGATCGGTTATGTTCAGTATCAGCGAGCTTGGGTTAACATCGGGGCACTACCTGGTTTAGCAACGGTCTAGCTAGAACTGTCTAGACTTTTGCCTCCACTGACGTTTGCTGATTTTCAGACAATGTGGCCGGTTGGAGACGTACATAAAGGCTAAAATATCGACCCTTATTTTTTAGTATAGATAGCTTGTATTAAAAGTCATCGTTAAAGAAGAAAACAACGGCACGAAAGCTGAGCTATTACATACCAGAGTATATTTTATACTAGCCTCATTTTTTAGTACGTAATCTATTCAAATATGCCACGGTATGTGCGTTATATAGCCTGATCGTAATTGCGCTTAGTGCCACCTAGTTGTAAGCCCACGATGTGTTATTAATATCAGCATAGCTCGCCAATAAATGTGTTTTTAACGGGCTAGGTAGTAGTTATTAGTGAATGTTTTTTATTCTAATCAAACCGTTTTGATAAGGCCAAAGGTTACTAGAAAAAGTAAGCTAAGTATTCAGATGAGCGTTAGCGTGCAGTAAATGTCTGCTGGCTTCGCTACCTATTAACATGGCAGCGAGTAAAGTTTTACTTCATAACAAGTTAGTGAATCCATCTGTGTCAGTGATAACGTATTAGCAGTGGAAGCGAATAGGGGGGCGTTAGCGAATCCCATCGAATTGTTTAGGAGAGATGTGTCCTAGAGATTTTTAGACTTTATTATAGAGATTAACCCCATCTGTTTTTTTAGGGCCTATACTATATAAAATAGGTTTCAACCTGTGATTAGGCCAGTGAGATATGTTGGAAACATAGGTGATTGGAAAACATAGATGATTGGAGAACATAGGTGATTGGAGAACATAGGTGAGTTGTGAAGTAGCGTGAGAAGTTAAGAAGGGGTGTTGATCAACAGTTTTTGTAGAGGGTATGTTTTAATGTTAACGGATAATGGGCTGGTAGGGACATGGGAGCTGGTGCGCTATGAGGTTACCTACTCAGACGGTCGAGAAAGTTTCTTTCCCTACGGCGAAGCCGCTCAAGGGCAAATCATTTATACTGCTGACCATAATATGTCAGCAATCATTATGCGCGGCGATCGTAACAAGATTGCTGACGGCAATTGGCTGCATAGCCATCAAGCTGAGGATAATGAAAAGGCAGTCGCCTTTGACGGTTATATGAACTATGCTGGTCATTACAAACTAGAAGGCCAACAGGTTATTCATCGCATAGAGTATGCTAAAGATCCTAATATGATTGGTATTGATATGATCCGCGATGTTAGGATTGAAAGCGATGAAATGGTACTTTCTTTTCAACGTGACTTTGTAACGAGTAAAGTAACCGCTTGCAACTCACTGCAATGGCAGCGCAAGTGTAACTGATTGAAAACACTTCATACCCGTTCTTTATCACTGGCCGATCTTTTGTCGGCTATCGATTATCGATAGCGTCTGCTTTAGTTTTTTGCCAGCAATTATAACTGCTACTTTTCTGTCTCTAACAACAAACTATTATATCTTGCATATCTGCGCGGATGTATTTGGTTTGATGCAATAAATGGCCTTGTATCACATAATAATATTGCCGATAATTTGCTGTCATAATATTTAATGCTGTGCAAAAAATATTCGTATTAAGCAATCATGTTGCCTCGATATATTTTCGTCATTAATTGGCAAACTAATATCTATATTGATCAGTAAGTGCTTATCTACGTGCAGTTACTGATTGATTTCGCATGACTAACTACATACTTTGATCGACCGCTATTTGACAATAATAAGCTGGCGGCATGATAACGACCTCGTGGGATGATAATTATGGATGATCGACATGTTCGGCTAGAACAGCTGACGCAACAGTTAGGCAGTTTTATGGAAAGTCACATTTACCCTTTTGAAATGGAGTACCGCCATTATTGGCAACAAGCTGATAACCGCTGGTCTCCTCATCCTGCTATCGAGGAACTAAAACAGCAAGCGAAACAAGCAGGCTTGTGGAATTTATTTTTGCCAGATGAGGAATTAGGTGCGGGACTGACGAATGTTGAATATGCGCCGCTGGCAGAAATGATGGGGCGGGTATTATGGGCTAGTGAGATATTTAACTGCAATGCACCTGACACAGGTAATATGGAAGTGCTACATCAGTATGGCAGCGATGCTCAGAAAGCACGATGGCTAGAGCCGTTGTTGAATGGCGATATTCGCTCCGGCTTTGCCATGACGGAACCAGATGTGGCGTCATCCGATGCCACTAACATTCAGTGTTCTATTGTCAAAGATGGTAACGATTATATTATCAATGGCCGTAAATGGTTTATTACTGGGGCGATGAATGAACGCTGTGAGCTGCTAATTGTTATGGGTAAGACCGATCCCGATGCGCCGCGCCACACCCAACAATCACAAATACTTGTGCCCATATCTACCCCTGGCGTTACGGTTGTTCGTCCTCTCTATACCCTTGGCTATGATGACCCGCCGTTGGGTCATGCGGAGTTAGCGTTTGACAATGTTAGAGTACCGGCAGAAAACATTATTTTAGGCGAGGGTAGAGGCTTCGAGATTGCTCAGGGTAGATTGGGCCCCGGTCGTATTCATCATTGTATGCGACTGATCGGTTGCGCCCAGAGAGCGCTAGAGCTGGCAATCGAAAGAGTTGAGCAACGCACAACATTTGGCAAGAAGTTGAGTCAGCATCAGTCCGTACTAGAAGATATTGCTAATAGTTATTGTGAAATTGAACAAGCTCGATTGTTAACGCTAAAAGCAGCGCAACAGATTGATCAACAAGGCGCTAAGGCGGCGAAAGATATTATCGCAGCAATTAAAGTAGTTGTCCCCAGAATGGCGGCAAGTGTGATCGATAAAGTGATTCAAATATTTGGTGCCGGCGGTCTATCGGAAGATTA
>JANQMK010000023.1 GCA_028280085.1 Pseudomonadales bacterium | reverse complement strand
TTCCGCCTGTATCTGTTCCACCTGTATCTGTTCCGCCTGTATCTGTTCCGCCTGTGTCTGTTCCACCCCCTGTATTATTTCCCTCGCCGGGATTCTCAGAGTTACCATCTTCAGAACTCACACAGACTATGTTAAGGGCTAATGATACCGTTGTAGTTATCTCAGCAAGCGTACTATCGCCATCTCCCTCACTATAGGTGTTGAGAAAATTTCCCATCGGGCCGAACTGATCTTTTACAATAAAATTGGCTGTAATCTCTGCGCTACCTGCTTTTAAACAAGTACCTTCTAAAATGGCTTCATTTAGCGTATTCGGTGGGTAGTCAATTTCCGCGGTGCCTGACTCGGCTATTTCAGCCTGAGTTTTTAATGGCTGTACGATGCCATTAATAGTAATAATGTCGCTGCCGCTGGTGACACTCAATTGGTCAATACCACTCTCCACGGTACCAACAAACTCAGCGTCTACGTCAGCCGGTTTTCTGACACGGTAAGCCAGTTGAAAAGTTTCGTCGACTACAGCTTGGGTTTCACTGTTGCCTTCAAAAACAATGTCCTGATATGTCTTTACCAATAATGTTGAAAAGTGAGCCAGCCCACCACTAACAGTCGTTTCCGAGGCACCAAATCTCACTGAAGTTATTTGGTCAGTCAACGGCTCAGCAATACCATTCTGAAAAATGATCATGAAAGTGGGACTGGCCGACGTCATGATTCCAAAATCCGATTCAACTTGCTCAATATCGGAACGAGTTGTCAGCATTATCGGTTTAGCAAATACAGTCCCGTCAGGTTTAAACTCAAAGACTTCGTCAGCATTAGCATCTACTTCCGGGTCAGGTATGGCATCGACCTCATATTTCGAAACCGATATTTCAAGCAGCTCCTCAAGAGCATTCTCTGGAAAGTCGAGCGTTAAACTGTTAGTCGCTATTTCACCACCAGGGCCTGAGATTTCTCTCGAGGTCAGTAAAATAGCATCTTCTGCCGTGTCGTCTTCTGCTGGATCAGTTTCATTCGAACCAGAATCGGAACAACCATTGAGCATAATCGAACAACATAGCGGTGTAATCAAGTAGCGTTTCTTCATAACAAAGCCATACCATTTATTTTTTTTACTAATTTGCTTTGTAGTATAGTTTGAAAAAAAAGAATTGCTGGCCTTCCGCTAAGTAATATGAAACATATTTCCTCGCTTCATTTCAAGTTCAGCTCAGATAGCAATCGAACCTAGGCCAAAAGTTATAGGGATTAACTGAATAAACTGGATACTCTGCTTTTGCGCTAGTTAACAAAGCTCTTTACTGATTTTGCAGCCTTGAATGACAGTACAGTTCTTTAACTATTATTGTAGCCTGCGCTACTATAATTACTGTAAAAGGTACCGCACTCGGTACCGCTGGCAAAAGCGGGCGGATGTGAGTAATGAAATATCGGTTCGGCCACTCCCCAAAAAATTAAACCCGAGCCCATACCCGCAGCAAATAACATCGCAATCCAACTAAAAAAACCAAATTCGGGTTTTTCATTGTCGACCCCCAACGTTATCTTGCCCAATGGGCTCAGAGCAATAAATAAAGATGTTAGTAACAGTATTGAAGACAGAATAATAAAGTAGAGACCAAACTGAGTGACAACATATTGTGTAAAACGAGTCGCAATGCCCAAAGCAGTATTAGGAAACAGCAAAAACACCAGCGCAATCAACACGCAGCAAACCATAGCCACATTTTGTCTGCTCATATTTATAAAACGTGTATTCATAAACACTTGCCATCTACAGCCGCTAAACTCAATATTGTCATCGGTATTTCGTTTACGGCCACCGCATGGTGGTTCTCAATACATCATGGTGGTTCTCGATACATAAAGGAGGACAGACACAACCCTAAAATTACATGAGCATTCGGGCTAGTGCCCCATATCTATAGAGCAGCGAGTAACTTCGCCATGGCGTAAAGCTGCTATAGCTTGGTTGATATCGTCTAGCTTAAAGCAATGCGATATCATCTGTTTTGGGTCAAACAACCCTTGTTCTTGCAGGGCGATAAACCGCGGGATATGATAAGTTGGATTGACACCGCCACCATGAGAACCAATTAGTTTTTTGCCGAAGTGTAGTTGCAGGGAATTAATACACATTTCCTCTCCCACATGTTTTGGTACGCCAACTAGCACTGTGCGCCCGGTTGTTGAGCATAACCTATAGGCCTGCTCGCGAACATAGTCAACCCCAGTATTGTCAATACAAACATCCACGCCTTGTGGAAGAAGTTGCTTAATCACACTTTCGGGATTTTCATCGGCATTATTAATGAGATGGGTCGCGCCAAATGATTTGGCTTTTTCCAATTTATGATCTTGATTATCAATAGCAATGATAGGGTTAGCTGACGATAACTTTGCCGCTAGAATCGCTGACAACCCTACACCACCAACACCAAAGATGGCTATTGATTCCCCCAGCCTTAAACATGCATCATTGATAACCGAGCCAAAGCCAGTTGTAATGGCACAGCCATAAAGTGCAGCCACTTGCAGATCAATAGTGTCGTCAATCTTGGTCATGCGGTTTTCAGATACAATGGCATACTCATTGAATGTAGTCACCCAGCCAGCATTAACTTGCCGCCCTTGCCACTGATAACAAGGCGTTGCAGACTGAATACCCTTGCCAGGCAGCCAGTGTAGCACCACATGATCACCAGGCTGAACATGGCAAACACCTGGTCCTATCTCCTCGACAACAGCACCGGCTTCATGACCCAGCAAATGTGGCAGAAACGGGTCTTCACCCTTTACACCATCAATCTCGCCTATCTGGGAGCCACAAATACCACTGTATACTACCTTTACCTTGACTTGCCCATATTCCAGTTTATTTGGCAGGTCAATGTCAGCTATCACAAGAGGCTTTTTTTGCTTCACTAATATTGCTGCTTTCATAGGTTCCTCATTTATACACCATCATTATTTACATGCATCTAGCCATGTTCTTTTAGCAGTAAAAGGATCTGTTTAATGATGTTCGTTTTAGTAATACCATTTCGTTGCATTAAAAAATGTTGCGAACCATAGTTGTCGAGCAATTCATCAGGCATCGCTAGCTTGATGAACTTTATCAGTCTATCGAGATTGGCCGAGCTAATGGCTTCAGCTACTATGGAGCCCAGGCCACCGATACAACTGTGCTCTTCGATAGTCAACACCGCTTTTACAGTGTTTAGTTCTGCGATTAAGCCATCAACATCAAAGGGTTTTAAAGTATGGTAATGTAAAACAGAACAGGAAATACCTTGTTGTTCTAAATCTTCCGCCGCTTCAAGGGCCAACTTACTGGTAATGCCGGTACCAATAAGAACGACATCCGTGCCATGGCGTAACTTGATTGCTTTAGTCAGCACACATTCATGTTCTTCGTTTCGGTAGAGCACCGGGTCCCCACCTTTCGCCAAACGAATATAGAGTGGTCCCGGCATATTGAGCGTCTGCGGCATCAATTGCTTCATCTCTTCGGCATCACTCGGGGCAATAATGGACATATTAGGTATAGTTCTCATGATGGCAATATCATCCATCGCTATATGAGTTGGCCCCAATGGCGCATATACCCCTCCCCCGCCACTACCGATAATACGTATCGGCTGCTTGTGTAAGCCCGCATCGATAACCAGTTGCTCGAAGCAACGTCGCGTTGCAAAGGTAGCAATAGTATTGAGATACGGTATCTTGCCACTCAGCGCTAACCCCGTCATCATGCCAATCAGGTGTTGTTCCGAAACACCCTCCATAAAAAATCGATCGGGATGCCGGGTATAAAAGCCTTCAATGTTTCTATTGCTAATATCAGATCCGATAAAGACAACCCGATCATCTTGATCGGCTAGCTCAGCCACCGCCTCCAAACACGCTTTCCGCATGGTTAAACCTCCATACTGGCAAGTAGCTGTTCAATGTCCTCATCCTTTAACCGGCTCTTGTGATGCCACGCGGGATTATTCTCAGCTTCTGGGACCCCTTTACCTTTGATAGTGTGGCAGATAACAACCGTTGGTTTATCGTTTGCTTCGGGTATACTACCAATGGCATCAAGTAGCTCGGTTTTGCTATGTCCATCAACTTCTTTGACGACAAAACCAAAACTTTGCCACTTTGCCGACAATGGCTCCATATTCAAAATTTCCGCTGTAAAGGTATTACATTGCATTTTATTTGAATCAACTAACACAATAAGATTTGACAGTTTATGCTGTGCCGCCGACAGCGCAGCCTCCCATATGGCCCCTTCATTACACTCACCATCACCCAGTAACACATAGGTTCTATATTTTTTTTTGTCCATTCTCGCAGCCAAGGCCATACCAACCCCAATGGAAAGTCCATGCCCCAAACTGCCAGTAGATGCCTCAATCCCTGGCGTTAAGCCATACTCTGGATGTCCGCCGAGCATAGCATTCTCGTCAGATACCCGCCAAAGCTCGTCTTCGGCAAAAAAACCTTTGGCAGCAAGAACAACGTATAGTGCTAGGCAGCCATGGCCTTTACTTAAAATAAACCGATCGCGCTCAGACCATGTTGGATTATTCGCATCATACTGTAAGACATGATCATAAAGCGTACTAACAATATCTACAATCGACAGTGCAGGACCTATATGCCCGCGTTTTGTTGCCCTTAATACCTCAAGAATTTGCTTACGGTAATGCAGGTTTTTCGTAGGATCGTGTAAACTGTTTTTTTTACTTTCCATCAAGTTTCCGTCTAAAAATTCCCATCTAAATCGTTACATTATCGCACGCAGGCTACGTCTACCAACGGATTACTGGTAGCAGTAAAACACGTTGCTATATCACGCCAGGACCGATAAGTAGGCAGGTCGACTGCTGGCTCTTGTACCTTTCCAGGCGCGTAATGCATGCGCTGAGTATTCGAGGGAAATCCAGGCTCAAGTAACAACTCTCTCAAATCATCAATAAAGTAATCACAATTCTGTTGCTTTATACGCGCCATCTTGTCTGCTCGCGTCGATTCAAAAAAAACATCGCTAGCAGCATCCAAGTTTAACCCGGTGGTGTTAAAGAAATCCTTGTTCTCCATCCAGCTCAGCGCTGCTGGCCGTAACGCTACTTGCACGCCCATTGCTGGATAGCGCGTTTTATGACTGATAATACAAATACGATGGCCACCGTTTAGCATGGTACGCGCAAAATCATAGAAACCTTCTGCGATTTTAGCGCCTGCTATTTGCGCGCCATATGCCAACGCTTGCAGCTGAGTCCATTTAGCTTCACCATCGTCGAGCGTTCGGATGTGATCCCTAATTTGCTGCTTATCTTTCGCAATCGACACATCAATTAATTGTTTTTTCAACGCTAGATGATAGAAAAGCTCGTCATAAATTGCGATGGTATTGTCGAAGTCAATGCCAATACAGTGTTTTTGTCTCATCGCATACACTCAGCCCCACAGATAACGCCTTTTTTTATTCTTCATTACCTAATAGTCTTCATTACCTATAAGCCCAGTAAAAATAGCAGTCCAGCAAAATAACCTCTATGGGCATTTCATGGTCAAAAAGTTTTACCCTATCTATTTTGACTACCCACATCGCCCAACCTATAAATTTCAACTGTCGTGTCTGCATACTGTTCACAACAAAAAACAGGCAAGTTGTCAGCCACAGTCGTTGTATACTCTAAACGGTTGTATATTCTAATTGGTTTGAACAATCATGCTTTATTATAGTCAGTATTTGAATTATAGAGATCTGTTTGCTAATAAATTAAAAGGACAAGGTTACAAGTCGCATCGGCATAGCAAAGCGGGACTTTGACGGCTACGGTTGATAAAGCGAATTTGATCAGCAGAGCTCTTACCGATCAGGCTCTGGTCAGCACTATAATTATACAAACCACCTAATATAAGTAGTCAGCGTGCAAGACAGCCCATTGCCAAACTAATAAAAACGCTATGGCGATAACTCCAAATCATCAGCATATCCACCAGTTGACCCAGAGCGCAGGCTTGCATGGGAAGCCACAGATATTTCCACTGGCCAGTGGTAGAAACAACCGAGTATATCGCTTACAAATAAGGCATCAGTCCTATTTACTGAAGTCATATTTTAGCCATCCTAACGACAAACGTGACCGTCTAGCGGCAGAGTTTTTGTTCTGCCAATTTGCTCGAAAGCAAGATCATTGCCTAACGCCAACGCCCTTAGCAGCCGATTCACACAATAAGCTAGGTTTGTACCAATTCATTAGCGGTGCAAAGCTCTCATTGGAAAACATTGAGGCGGAACATATCCAACAAGCTTGGGAATTTATCGTCACGTTAAATCGGCAGCGAGAACTTGCCGAAAAGGCAGCTTTTTCATCAGCATCGGAAGCTTGTTTTTCACTAAATGAGCACCAGCAATGTGTCAAACGTAGACTTGACGCGCTAACCCAGATGAAAGGCAATAGCACATTAGATAAACAAGCTCTTAGCTTTGTCAATCAACTATTGTTGCCGGCTTTTAAAGCCTATGTAACCACATTGCACATACCCCCAAATTATGTGGACAATATTGAGAGAATCATCTCACCATCTGATTTTGGTTTCCATAACGCCCTACAACGGCCCGATGGCAAACTGTGTTTTATAGACTTTGAATACTCGGGCTGGGATGACCCAGCCAAACTGATTTGCGATTTTTTTTGTCAGCCACAAATTCCTATTTCCCTAGTGTATTTAACGGAGTTCTGCAACAATATAGGTATATTGTTCGACAACCAAGAGGCATTAATCCAACGAGTTACCATGCTGATGCCTTTATACCGTATCAAGTGGTGTTGTATCTTGCTCAACGAATTCCTACCTGTTGATTTGTCGCGGCGTCAGTTTGCTCAAGCACCTATTAGCGAAAACGATCGTCATCGAGATATAAATCAGGAAACAGCAATTGCCAAACAACGCCAACTTAACAAAGCTGAAGCTTATTTCACTAACCATATAAAAAGGCATTAAAAAAACTGACAACATGGCTTACGTTGATTTTATTACTCCAGTGCACACATCTACCAAGCGGGATTACCTGGCACGCGAACCGCCGCTTCTGCTTTGCAATATTCGGTGACGCGTGCCAGGTAATCCCGCTTGGTAGATGTGTGCCCTGGAGTAATAAAATCAACGTAAGCCATGTTGTCAGTTTTTTTAATGCCTTTTTA
>JANQMK010000440.1 GCA_028280085.1 Pseudomonadales bacterium | reverse complement strand
GTATGTTGGCAGAAGATGGTCGCTGTAAAACCTTCTCAGCGCAAGCCAATGGCTATGTGCGGGGCGAAGGGGTTGGCATGCTATTGCTCAAGCCACTGTCGGCGGCCGAAGCGGCCGGCGATGCGATTTACGGACTCATTCGCGCCAGTGCAGAAAATCACGGCGGGCGGGCCAACTCCTTGACCGCACCGTACCCCAACGCCCAAGCGGCGTTGTTAGAAGCAGTTTACACCCAAGCAGGTATTGATCCCCGCACGGTCAGCTTTATCGAAGCGCACGGTACCGGAACTGAATTGGGCGACCCGGTTGAAATCAATGGCCTCAAGACAGCATTTAAAACGCTATATCACCAGACAACAACAGCTCAGCCGGTTGATCTGGCAGATATGCCCGCACAGTGTGGGTTAGGTTCAGTTAAAACCAATATTGGTCATTTAGAACTGGCCTCTGGTGTGGCCGGTGTTATTAAAGTATTGCTGCAACTCAAGCACAAAATCTTAGTGAAGAGTTTGCACAGTGAAGAACTTAACCCTTATATTAATCTATCGGGTAGCCCATTTTACGTGGTACAAAAAAATCAACCCTGGGAAGCATTGCGGGATCAACAAGGAAAACAATTACCGCGGCGAGCTGGAGTCAATTCATTTGGTTTTGGCGGGGCCAATGCCCATATCGTGCTTGAAGAATACTGTCCATCAATAGAAACCGAAACGGTCAATGCAGCGGAAATAACTTCTAACCTATTGGTCTTATCAGCCAAGTCAGCCGATCAACTAACGGCCTATATAAAAAGAGTATACCAACACATTAATGCCAATACAGCCATTGATCTGGCCAGCTTGTTGTATACCTACCAGATTGGGCGTGAAGCCATGAACCATCGTTTTGCCCTGATAGTACAAGGCCGTCAGCAATTACTCAATGATTTATCCCTGGTTATAGCGGCAAAATACTGCACTGGCGCTTATTGGGGGGTTGTAGATAAAAAACAAGACCTTGGATTAAATGAAACAGACGAAGGAAAAGCGTTTGTTCAGCAGCTGGTTAAAAACAGGCAGAGCAAACAGTTGGCACAGTTATGGGTAAGTGGTATTGCTATCGATTGGGCAATTTTTGCTGTTAAACAAACTGCTAAGCGCTTATCCGGATTACCGACCTATCCATTTCCACAACAACGTTTCTGGGTACCGAGTAGTCCGGAAATTAATACGTTAGCCAGTAATCACCACTCCGAGAGAACAAATTATGTCGTGGAGCTACATCCACTACAGCACAAAAATACTTCTACACTGACAGAGCAGCGCTTTAGTTCATACTTTACCGGCAACGAGTTTTTCTTAGCAGATCATCAAGTCACTGGTGAAAAAGTACTGCCTGGTGTGGGATATCTCGAAATGGTACGCGTAGCCGTAGAACAATCTGTTGACCATCTTGAGACCTCAGCATTGCTGCAACTCAGTCATGTAGTGTGGCCACAACCTATTGTTGTCAAGGAATCAGGCCAAGCAATTCACACGTGTCTGAGAGCAGCAGATGGCGGCATTCGATATGAAATCTATACTCTGCCGAGTTCAGGCCACGAAAAAGTCATTCATTCACAAGGCTATGCGCACATTAAATCCCAAGAAAGCCCTATTGAACCTCTCGATATGGCATCGATTCGTCATCAGATGACCCGAGGTACACTCAGTGCCACGTGTTGTTATCAGGCATTTAGCACAATGGGTATTGATTATGGCGTCAGTTATCAATGTATTCAAGAAGTCTTGTTGGGCGAGCATCAACTACTCGCTGTACTTTTCTTGCCAGAGTGCTTGTTCAGCACACAACAGACTTATGCTATGCACCCCTGCCTAATGGATAGTGCATTGCAGGCCTCACTGGGGCTCATACTGCCTCCAGATATGTTGATACAGGATGGCAACCAAATCAGATTAAACATAGGCGAAAGTCTGCAACCCCACTTACCGTTTGCACTTGAGGATGTCGAGTTCATCCGCCCGTGTACGACCAATATGATGGCTTGGGTGCGGTACGCAGCTAGCAGTCAAACCAGTCCATCCAGCGATGTCTATAAACTTGATGTCGATCTGTGTGATCAACAAGGCAACCCCTGTGTAAAACTCTATGGTTTTTCTGTCAGAGCTTTGACAACAGGCATAAAGCCTAAAAAGCCAGACCGATCTCAATTCATGCCAACGACACAGGAAACCGAGGCCTCTTTCAATTGCTTGCACGCCTTAGTACCAGTTTGGTCACCAATTGTAGTTGAGTCTCAGGCGCCTGCAACTGTCACTGAGTCTTCACGAATATTGATGATTGCGGAGGATGATAGCCATTTCGCTTGGTTACAAAGGGATTATCCTAATGCGCGTTTACTGGTCTTACCCGAGTCGACGGAGCAGATATGGATCCAACGTCATTTAGCCGACGAGGTTTTCGATCAGTTACTTTGGATTGCGCCCGACGTTGTTCAGACTGATGTTGTCCCAACCGCCGATACTTTACAAACCTCAATCATCACACAGCAAGAGAAGGGCACTATTCTCGTTTTTCGTCTGATCAAAGCATTGCTTGAAGAAGGCTATGGTCAAAGATCATTGGCCCTGACGCTGATCACGTGTCAAAGCCAATATGTTAATAGACACCATACAATAGAACCCACTCATGCTGGGATTTTTGGCTTAGTGGGTAGCTTGGCAAAAGAATTTCCTCGCTGGCAATTACGTCTGTTAGATATCGACACTTTCTCAAGGATATCGTCGGCAAAGTGCTTTTCACTGCCGTTTGATCCGCAGGGCAATGGATTTGTTTACCGGGGGCAAGACTGGTATCAAACCACTTTGGCACAGACCTCAGCGACGGAGGCCGAAGCGCTTGCCCACGGAGCCCTTGCAAGTGGAGCTTCTGCTTACAAACAGCAGGGGGTTTATGTGGTAATTGGTGGTGCCGGCGGTATAGGCGAAGTTTGGAGTCGATATCTGCTTGAACATTACCAGGCCAATCTAGTTTGGATTGGACGGCGTGAGCAAAATCAAGCTATCGATCAACAATTGCAGCGGCTAAGGGCAGATTATGGCAAAGCCCCAGTGTATCTCTCAGCCGATGCGAGCCAATTCAGTGATTTACAAGAGGCGTACGCTGAGATCAAAGCAATCTATCCCCATATTCATGGCGTGGTTCATTCCGCTATCGTCTTACAGGACCAAAGCTTAGCCGCCATGGAAGAGAGACACTTCCGTGCCAGCTTCTCAGCCAAAGTCAACGTGAGTGTGATGCTGGATAGGGTATTTGGTAGCGAGCACTTGGATTTTATGTTGTTCTTTTCTTCTGTACAGTCGTTCTTCAAAGCGCCAGGACAGGCGAACTATGCGGCGGGTTGCACGTTTAAAGATAACTTTGCTCACTACTTAGAACAGCGCTACAACTATCCTGTCAAAGTAATGAATTGGGGCTATTGGGGGGACGTGGGCATTGTCAGTGATGACTTTTATAAGGCGCGCATGGCACAGGCGGGTATTGATTCTATTACACCAGAAGAAGGCATGGCCGTCTTAGAACATTTTATAGCTGGCAGCCCAGCGCAATTAGCGCTGTTGAAGGTAGCTGATGGACAGGCAGCCCGAGCTATTATCCGCACCACTGAGGCAGTGAGCTTTTATCCTTTTATGGCTTCGCGAAACTCCGATGCTTCTTCGATTTTAGAGACTTCAACGACCGCAGGCCCTTCACTTTTATGTTCGGTTCAGCATGACCTGGTACAAACAGATGTACTGATACAACCGGCGCAATTGTTGAAGACCTTGCACTTTAATCAATCACAACTGGATGAGCGAGAAGCCTTATTGGCGGAACTTCTTCTGGCTAGTTTGTCATCCCTCGGGCTTTTCCAGTCGGGCATTGTTCGCTTGCAAGACCTGTCGCCACCGTCTACCGCCGCGCCCTTTTATGAGCGTTGGTTAAACGTTAGTAGGGAGTATCTTCAGCGCCACGGGTACATAAACACCGACGGCATTATCACTCAAACTCCTCGCTCATTAACCACGTTATGGGAAGCCTGGGAAACCAATAAATCAACTTGGTTAAATGAACCGAATCAACAGGCACAAAGCGCGTTATTATCAACCTGTCTGCGAGCTTTGCCAAATATATTGTGTGGTAAACAGCGGGCCACTGACGTTATGTTCCCGAATTCGTCAATGTCTCTAGTAGAAGGTATTTACCGGGGCAATCCAGTGTCCGATTATTTTAATGAGATATTAGGACAAACCTTAATAACCATACTGCAACGAAAAATGGCGGTATCGCCTCAACACCCACTACGTCTATTAGAAATTGGCGCAGGCACGGGTG
>JANQMK010000405.1 GCA_028280085.1 Pseudomonadales bacterium | reverse complement strand
ATGCCCTGTACCATTACAATCACAAAATGGGCTATATCTTACCAAACAATCATGAGATTGTTCCACGGGTGTCGCTTCTAATTCGTCACATTCGCCCTCAAAAAAGACATCCGCCCTAGCCCCATTTGCTTCACAGCGATTACCATAAGTCTTGTATAATTCCTGTAGTTTACATGGCATTGTCAAGCATGCTGTGCGCTTAAATTCATTGCCACAAACAGGCGCATAGATTTCCGGGCAGAAAGTGACTCGTCTGATAATAAATGTCGCTAGGTATTTTTTCTGGGGTAGCGGTTCTTCCGTTTCAGGATATGGCGAAACCGACAGCAATTCCAACTCATAATCACCGGCATCACCAAAACGGTGAATGGCGTTATCTCGATTATCCCCTAGCGTCAACTGAAGATGCTCCGTTGTTCCGGCTACAGTCAATGACAATGCTAAAGTAACCTGACCAGCCACAATACAATTCACCGTTGACGGACAACGACTGTCTTCAACCACGCCGTCAAATATCACCAGCATGTCTTGCCTTTTATTATGTCCTGTGCCACCAAACTCCAATGTAAACTCTTCATTAATCTCGATCGGTTCAACCGGCACGCAGCCCGCTAATACCATGACACAAACAGAGGATAAAACAAGCAAAGCTCGTTGCAAACCAAATCCACTGTATTGCATAAGAAATCGACTAAAGTAGATGGACATTTCAACTCCCGGCTGGTCAATGGCACCAAAATAATTCTGATCAAATTAACCACATAATAGACTCAGTCACCAAATCAGTATAACGAAACACCGTTACTCTACGCTATCACCCAGTTCGCACAAATTTACCCAACTTACTATCCATCCCGTTAAAAAACAGCCAAACAACGTCACTTGAGTGAAACAACTATACAAATACAACGAAACGCATAGCCAGATACCATATGAATCGAGACCTCATCTCTAGCGACAACTGTTGTCGCTGGACTTTGATAGACTAGAGCCATGGTAGTGATTCAACACACGAAAACAGCTCTTAACAAACGTACGATAGATTCATAACAAACGAAATTTCCGTTACAAACAGAGGTTCCGTTACAAACGGGGGTTCCGCAATAAACAAAGGTTCCAATAGACAAAGGTTCCAATAGAAAAAAGTTCCGCACAAATACAAGATGTATAACCAACAAGAGGATGGAAAAAATGGACAACAACATGCTCAGTTTAAAAGATATTAGTCGTAGCAATTGTGTCACTCGTTGGCACTCAGTGCCGACTCGGCAAACCCAATCAATAGCAGAACACCAATATATGGTTGCTGTTTTAGCCCAGGCCATTGCGAAAGCTATCGCAGGCTCATCACTACAACCAAGCGATGAGTTAATATTATTAAACTACGCCCTGTTTCACGATACACCAGAAATAGCCATTGGCGACATTCCCACCCCCATGAAACAAAAATTAGCAACCCGACACAGCAACTACCACGCGATTTTGACCGACATTGAGACTGAGGTCTGTCACCAATACGACCAGTACCATCGTCAAATAAAGGGCACTTATCTAGCTGCCATCGTTAAACTAGCTGATATAATGGACGCCATCAGTTTTTTACAGGAACATGGCTACACTCGATACACTGACAAAATTCAGCATAAGTTAACCGTTAACTTTCATCACCAAATCAAGCAATACCAGGCTGACTATTCGCAATATGACTGGTCACGAGCAACAGACATTTTAGAAGAACTCCTCAACGGAGAAGAGCATTTGTTAGAAACCGGAAGTTAATCTGCAACGTCAGCTTATCGGTAAATTGATACGGTTTATCTGAACACTGGGTTTAGTTTGGCTCCCATATAGCCGCTATTAAACCGATTTACATGCTGCCTTAAATTATCTTTAGATAGCCTTCTATTAATAACATCGCTATCGAACAAAGTAGCATCGACCAGAGTAGCGATGCCCGACACTTCCACCATTCAATATCCGCTGTTCGCTCTTTCCATACCGTCTATCATATTGAATTTCAATAATATGGACTAATACCAACGTAGATGGTGCAATACGCTGGCATATTGGCACTATGTTTATTAACTAATTAACATAAACACCAGAAAAAATTTGCGAGAATCATAGTCACATTTTCTAACGCGACAATGATATCGAAGCGACCTACTTAAACTGATATTTTACTCAGAAATATGGCACAAATCCTATACTGGTGAGTAAAAACTAACTTACTACATTATTGTCTAACACGACTTTGGGGGCATTATGAAAACAATAAAATTTACTATTTTAGCCTTGTGTATTTGCCTGTTAGCCGGCTGTAAGGTTGGTGGTACAGTGAAAGGACTTAAGGGCAAACTGGAACTAACCGAAATAAACTCTGGCGAGTCACTGATTATCACCGAAAATGGTCCTTTTTTCTTTGAGCATGAATTTGAAGAAGGAGACAAATACTACGTCGAAATTACCCAACAACCGATAGAACCAAGCCAAACTTGTCGTATTGAAAATAACGAAGGCGTTGTTAAAGAACGGCCCATTAGAGACATTATGATTAAGTGTGAAGATGACGAGATCATGTGTCCCGCTGTTTACATGCCAGTTTGCGCTATTGTTACAGAGCCTATTGTTTGCGTAACCTCGCCTTGCATCCCACCCAAACATTACAAAACATTTGCGAACAGTTGTGCTGCTGAGGCAGCTGGCGCTGAAGTAGTGCTTTATGACGAATGCGGCCGGTTAGAAGGGCAACCCGTCGATTCAATCGCTATGGTGCCTTTTGCCACCACGTTATTCGACCGTGGCGATCGCATCACAATTAACGAGACGCCCACTATAAAAAATCATCTTCTGACTGTAAATGTTAGTTATAGCGGCGGCTGCGCAAGACATGATTTCAACCTATTCGGCGATACTGCCTTCAATAGAACACCTATCATTACTCCAATTGAGCCTACGCCGATTCCTTTTCCAGACCCGCTCAATCCTAACGATAACGCATCTATTACTTTTATAGAACCGATAAAAGAGGGTGGTGCTTATATTAAAGTGTCTGATAGCGTGATGTTATTCCATAACGATAACGACGATATGTGTGATGCATTTATCACCGAGAACATCGTGTTTGACTTAACCCCTCTGAGAAATGCATTTCAGCGCACCTTCAACAGAAAGCATGGTGAGGTCGAATTACAGATTACTGCGCCGGCTTCTATTCCAGAAGGCAGTAAAGCACCGTTGAGAATGTATTCAGTTATTTATATATTTTAAATCTGACTGACAAACTGGTAGCACGTATCTACTAACGCTGAGTATCTATAAACGCCGAGCGTAAGCGTGCTACCCAGTTAGAAAAGATTCTAAACTCAGATGTTTTAACAGATCAGTAAAAATCTCATCAATCCAAATGCGTTTCTATGTTAATGGCTTTTATCTTTAAATGTCCACTTGAAACGCAATCTGGACCATAAGTAATAGTAATTTTCTTCTCAGTGGCATAGGCTGCCAGAATAGTACTTAAATAAGCATCATAGTTTGCATCTGTGGTATCCATACCAATATTGCTTGACCCACAACCTGCCACGGTACCACTAACGGTGATATGAAAACCCGTAGGAACAATATTGAGTGCATGGACCGGGCTAGGCCCCGCCACACTGTTAGCGAATGACGTATATGACCAAACGCACCCTATGATTGGTGCGATAAACATAATTTTTTTCTTCATTGGCAAACCTACCCTATATTTTTCTAACACGGCTTTATTTTTCTAACACAGCTTTAGCAGCAAATGGCTGTAAATAAGCCCTAATTTATAAACTATTCAAGTCCAAGACAATTAACAGTTAGCTATTTGTCCGACCCGAAGTTATATCAATCATGCCTATCATTATCTCTAGTTTTAGATTGAATAAACAAAAAAAGGGATTAAAGCTTATAAAACAGCAGCATGGAGGCCACTTGAGCAATAGGAAAAAATGATCTTAACTTAATATATACTTCAATTACCTAACGAAGCGCCGCTTGCTCCATGGCTAGAAACTACCTCCCCTGTACACTGTTAGCATCTGTAATCGGCACCATCCAGCCAACATATGCAAACACTAACGACACACCCACTATCAATTGGTCCGCTGCACTAGAATTCGAGGCATTCCATATTGAAAACTATGTCGATAAAACTGAAAGCGATTTGGTATTAGCGGCAGCATCGCTCGAGAGTATAACGACTATCAGCTCTAATCTCGCCGCAACTATAACGCTACTGTATGAAGAAGACGATACACCGCTCGAGATTGACGAAGCATTTATTGAACAAGAATTCAACAACACAACGATTACTTTAGGGCAACGCTATCTACCTTTTGGCCGCTATTCCACATCGGTTATCAATGATCCGTTAACAGCGGAGCTAACTGAAATACGTGAATCAGCTTTGTCCGTAGCAAGCCTCTATTCAATTTTTAGTGCTGAAGCTTACTTGTTTAATGGCAACCGCGATGATCTTAGTACCCTAGATAATATTGGCCTTCGAGTTGATGTTAGTCACCAACACCAGCAACTCGCTTGGTCCATTAATATAGATTATATCAATAACATATCAGATGCAGACGGATTGCAAGATAGTGAATATGATTTAAGTCGCCGAGTATCGGCTCGTGCTATTGCCGGCAACATCACCCTAGCCGGTGATGATATAAATGCTGGCATCATGGCAGAGTACATCGCAACTGAAAAATTCAGCCATAGTACTATGGTAATGAGCGCCGACGATGCGGAATTAAATGCAACTCATCTTGAGCTATTTGTTAATAGCCAAATACGGGACCATGCCACCACATTCGCCATTGCTTACCAGACAACAGACGATGCCGTTGACATTGAACTCCCTGCAACAAGAGTCTCGGTCGGTATGACAATAGATATATCAGACGCCCTTACACTCAGCACTGAACTAATAAAAGATAAAGACTATGGCACCTCCGATGGCGGTACAGGAAAATCAGCCTCAGCAGTGTTCTTTCAACTTGCTGTAAATATATAGGCGCTCTGTTTTAAATTAATAAGATTATCGGGTCATTCTTTTACTTTAGAAAGACTCTAGCCGCTTCCCCTTTTAATGATCAATTAAAATCGAGCAGTAACACCAACAGCTAATGAATCAGCATCTGCAAAATCACTTTCCACATTTGCATAAAAAACTGAAATAGCTGTCAACGCAAAGAAGAAATAGTAGGGTCATTTAGCAACGACACAGATAATGTGGTGCTTACCATTAAATCAACGGCATAAGAGATTTAATGTGGCTGTATTGAGTTACGGTTTCGCAACTAAAAGTACCATTGATCAGTTTTTTAATTATGGCGCCAAAATAATATTATGGCACGTAGAATAATACTATGAGGTAAGATTCAGTGTTAGAGTATCTGTTGGTTTGCCAATTTTCCATTGATTTACAAATAAAGCTATAGACGATAGTCTTAGTGGGGATTATCGTGTAGTACTAATCCAAAAATACAGGAGGTTTACTGGAAGAATATTACCTGCGTGGCTGCCTATGTTTTTTTCGTTGAGCAGACTATATAAAAATAGGTTAGGCTTCTTAAATTACCCGTTATCTGTTATTTCTAATAAATAAAAACCTAAGAAGGAATTTGCTATGTATCAAAAATCATTTCTTCAAATGACATTACTGACATTAATAATGTTACTCATCCCTACCCTAAATTCACATGCAATAACTACAACTTGTGCAAATATAACTGGCGACAAGATAGATGTTTCAGTCTTTGGCGCTAATGGTTTTGACTTTGTCGACGATACTGCGGCTGTCCAGAATGCTATGAATTGTCTTTATAACCGGGTAAATCTTGGGTACCATACTGACGCTACTTTATACTTCCCTTCGGGAACTTTCTTTTTCGCTGCTGGGTATAGGGTAAGTCTTACCGATACAAACCTTATCTTGAATAACGTATATATTACCGGTGCAGGAGTTCAATCCACAGTTATACATACCAATAATGATAAAGGCGTGTTTTATTTCGCAACTGGGGTTAACCCAAACGCTTCGATAAATATATCTAAGTTTCGCTTTAATGCTGGCAGAATAAATAGCGGTACTGTATTAGAAATTAGGGCAAATGCTGGGCACTCTAGCAATGTCGATCATGGTCTTGTACTTCGAGATATAGAGATATCAGGGCCGATTGATGCAACTCCTGATGAGTATTTCCAATATGGCGTGAGAGGCTATGGAATCTGGCGACCATTGCTTAAAAATGTCTTGATGGCAGGTGCATTCACGGGTAATTATACACCTTGGGAGCCGGATACAGTTGCATGCTTCCTATTCGAGAATGCGTGGGACGGTATGCTTGATAATGTTCGTTGTTGGGATGCTCAAAAAGGGCTTACACGTAGTTAATACTGTCTCTTCCAATGGCTGGACTGTTGATAGTTCTAAATTTGTTGGGGTAAATAGCGCTATCAAGCTTGACTTTGCACTACAGCAATCAAATGTCATAATTCGTAATACACATGTAAATGGTAGTGACGTTGGGATTCACATCAAAAATGCCGCCTCTCCATTGATATCCAACAATCTTATGTACAATGATGCTCCGTACGATACTTACAAAGACATTTTAGTTGAAGACACAGTCTCATCATTGGTTGAGCATAATATTTTTCGTAATGCCAAAACGACTTCAAATACGAACAGAAGGGCAATACAAGTTGTTGACAATTCCGTAAACTCATATGGACCAGCTATTACGGGCAATATGTTTGACAATGAAGGTTACGGAATTGATATTACATCATCAAATACTTGGCTTACTTCTATAAAAGGTAATCACTTCTTTGATACGTCGCCAGGTGATTTGATTTACCTACTCGATTTGGGAGTTGGTACGGTCTATCAGAATAATGTGAACGAAAATAATCAAGTATTTTAAAAAAGGAGAAACTTAAAATGAGTAAGTTGAAATGCAATTTTGCAAAAGTATCTCTAACCATTATTTTTTCTCTCTTAAGTGAACTCTCTTTAGCAAACTGTTCGCTAATATCTGGATCGGATATTTCTATCGCCAACTTCGATCCTGTTGCTCTCGGTGGATTAACACCAGACTCAGCGGCTTTTCAAAATGCATTTGATTGCTTAGAGTCTAAAATTAATTCCGTTAACACGACTTTTGGCGGAAGTATATATATTCCTGCCGGTACTTATAATTTAAGCTCGCAGATACAGATGAACATAACTAATGCGTTAGCCACAGGCGTCACTATATCTGGAGACGGCTGGTTTAATAGTAAGCTACATATTGCTAATGGCAATGGAGCTTTCTCATTGGGATTTGCAAGTATTGTATCGACATTAACTGTTGAGAATATTGGACTATTTGCTGCACAATCTAATACTGGGACCGCCGTATTTGTTGATTTTCCTGATGGCGGAAATGCCCATAGAAGAAATGTCATTGTTAAGAATATCGTAACCCATTCAACACAACCTGGCGTGAATTACTTTAATATAGGAATAAGAACCAATGGTGGTTGGCGTAATCTTGTCGAAAACTCATGGTTCTTGGGGGTTAGGAGTGCTACAGAGACTGATGCCACAACTCACTGTGTTCTTATAGAAGAGAACTATTCTCCTTCTATACAAGACTCCGTGTGCATTGGAACGAAGTTTGGTTTTGTCATTAGTTCTATCGGTACTATCGGTACTATCGGTAATAAGCCAGAGGGTGGTACCATAAATGGGTCGGTGGTATCAAATGCAACCGTTGGAATTAAGATTCAATCTGAAGCACAAGAGCCTGAGGTATGGATATCGGACAACATGATAGATGCTGTTAATCGAGGCGTGGTCATCGTTACTCGTAAATTTGTGTTCATTAATGATAACATGTTTAATAATACGAATACTTCAAATTCATTTTATCAAGATGTGCTTATTGCCGGGACCGGAACTACGGGAGCGCATTTAAGTACTATTAATAATAATGTATTTAAGATGACTGCACCGACGCCACATTCGGATAGAACTGGTGTAAGAATGGCCGATAGTGGAGGCTCTGAAAATATCGCGATAGCGAATAACACATTTGATAATGAAGGAGTTGGTATATCGATAGCGCAAGGGAATTTATACACACGGATGGTTAATAATACCTTCGGGCCAAATCTCTCGTTAAACTTCTATGATCCATATTTTTCGTCTAATGGAACAATCTATATCCCTAACCCCCTTTAGAGATAGTAGAGCGTAACCAATAAAAAAATGAGCTGCATAAGGTATCCCCTTTACAGCTCTTACATTTGTAGATCGTCATAGGATTATCTGTCGACGCCTGAAGGAGTTTGATTCTTTGGTTTAGTCAATGCAAAGCAAGCAAAAATCGATAAAAAGGGGATTGCCTGAATAAAAAACCGCGCATTAAAACCAACAACTGCCAAAGCTGATAAGTAATATACTAGAAAAAGACCAATAGTAATTGATGCGAAATTCATTAACGAATACCTCAGCAACCCTACCACACCTAAAATGAATACAAACCAGGACATTAACACACATAAAGGTCCAAAGACACGCAGCTTCTTTGTATTAACCCACCTATTTTCGCGCAAGCCCTTATCAAAGAAAGACTGATTTAACTGTCCAACATAATTGCTTAGTTGGTTGTTGACCATATCTAAGAAAGGCTGAGAACAGATGAATTCCAATACTCTCTTTCTCGAATTGGCCTCCCTTTCTTTCAGATTCGAGCCGGATTTTCTGTATCGTTCAAACACTGAATTATACCCTTCTTTTTTAACATGGTAATTTTTGATTAAACCAGCTTCGATATTAATCCATGTATTTGCAGATACTGAATAATGGTCATGACTGAGGTAATTCTTGAATTGTTGAACATGGATAATTGTGTAATGAGGGATTATAAAAATGAGTAAAAAAGTCGATAGATTTGAAAGTTTGGTCCTACGATAAAGGAACACGATTAAGAGACCGATAAGCAAAACAAAATATATAGCAACAACCCCTTTGGTGAGAGCACAAAACCCAAAGAGTACGCTGGAACTGAGCAAAGCTAGCTTATGTCCTTTATCTAAGGATATGATATATAACAACGTAGCCGAACAAAGAAGTGTGAGATGCAAAACTTCTGGCCATAATGCCTGTAGATAAAACAGGACTCGAGGATTTAACAATACCAAACTCGCCGCAATGGCGCTGTATGATTCATTTAATCCTGATTTAAGTGACAAAATATAAATGGATAAACCTGTAATAAACAAAAGAATTGAATTGATGTGAGCGATACGAGAAACGAATTCAGCTTGAAGTCCATTGTGCTTTCTTAATTTGTTCTTTTTTTCACTTTTCAAAATCTCTCGGATCTCATCTTTAGCAAAGAGAGAGTAAAATCCATAGGCAAAAGATGGCCACCAGTCATAGGTCAACGTTCCAGGGAGTACTCTTGGAAGAATTCCACCTATGGCCTCCTGCATGTGGGCCATTTCTAGGTAATGCCCTTCGTCACCCCAAAGCCTTTTGTTTTCAAAATTTGTTAGAATTCCTATAACTACCAATAAATAGCAAATAGATAAGAATATAAATTTTTTATGATCCGAAACTTGCGGTAAGTGATTGAGCATATTAAACAAGGCATCATAGTATCGAGTAGTGTCGCGCGTTTATT
>JANQMK010000367.1 GCA_028280085.1 Pseudomonadales bacterium | reverse complement strand
TGTAGATAGCTCTCGCTGCCAAATGACGATATTAGTGTCTTCTTGATAAATATCAGTTAATACGGCGGGCTCATTGTCGAACGCTGCGCGCCGAAACTTTACTGGTGTGTCCGCAACGGGCTCAGGGCTAAGAGTAAGAGGTTGAATAGAATTAGCAGAGATCATGCGCTTTCCTCCCACGCAGGAAAAGGGTCGTTTAATGTCTTCCAGTAGGCTTTACCTTGCAACACTTCTTCTTCGCTTAATAAGCAGTTATCGAGAGCCTGGGTAATGTCGTCTTGATGTAACCCCTGGCCGATAAATACCAGCTCTTGACGCATATCGCCGAAGGGTTCAACCCATTGCTTCTCTATCGAGGCGAGGTAGTCTTTATCGGTGGGCCAGTTTTCCTTGGGTATAGATTTCCAAAACATGCCGCCAAAACCATAGCGAGCGATACCGCCGGCCTGGCTCCATTGACCAGCAAATTCAGGGCGTGAAGCCAACCAGAAGTAACCTTTGGAGCGGATCAGCTTACCATAGTCACGTGTACTGTGGAGAAATTGGTAAAACTTTTCTGGATGAAAAGGTCGACGAGCAATGTAACTAAAGCTACTAATACCGTATTCTTCTGTTTCGGGAACATGCTCACCTCGCATCTCTTTGAGCCAGCCAGGCGCTTGCTGCGCACGCTCGAAGTTAAATAAACCTGTACTGAGAACGGCATCAATGTCTACTTGCCCCCGTGTAATTGGAATGATGCGGGCGTCAGTATTGAGCGTTTTAAGGATGGCAGTCAGACGTTCGATATCAGTTGCTTTAGCTAAATCAGTTTTGCTTATGAGGATAACATCGGCGAATTCTACCTGGTCAACGAGCAAATCAGCGACACTGCGTTCATCTTCTTCACCTAGAGACTCACCGGTTTCCTGTAAATATTGTGCCTCTTCGTAATCTTTCAGGAAGTTTACTGCGTCGACCACTGTTACCATAGTATCCAGATTGGCCACGTCAGAAAGAGAAACTCCGTTTTCATCGGCAAAGGTAAAGGTCTCTGCCACAGGTAAAGGTTCAGAAATGCCTGTGGATTCAATAACGAGATAATCAAATCGTCCTTCCTGGGCAAGCTTATTGACTTCCTCTAATAGATCTTCGCGCAAAGTGCAGCAAATACAGCCATTACTCATCTCAACGAGTTTTTCTTCACTGCGGTTTAGCGAGACTTCATTTTGGACAATTGCTGAATCAATGTTGATCTCACTCATGTCATTTACGATCACAGCCACCTTCTTACCTTGCCGGTTATTCAGAATATGGCTGAGCACGGTGGTCTTACCCGCGCCGAGGAAACCTGAAAGCACGGTGACGGGAAGTTTGTTTGTGTTGGACATAGTCGTTCTCGGTTATATTTGGTAAGCTCGTAGATGCCCGGCGAGAATATCATAAATGTTATGATATAACATATCGTTTTTGGCGTCCCATGTGCGGAGAGGGTAGTGAGGCCCATAAAAGTACTATCAACGTGTACCCAAAACTGGCCTTTTATGACGCAAGTAAGGTTGGTTATGTGCTGGCTTCTTTCCTTCCCGTTCTTTTCGAAGCTATATCAGAGTTATTGTTGAACTGCCTCTAATCATAACGCTGCCGACAAATTTCTGACTTAAAATCGCCACCTTGCGTCAGTCTCAATAACTGGGTGGGAGATAACGGGCCTATCGGGCGTTGAAATAGTAAGCAACAGTACTGGAGTATGTTAAATAACGTTAATGAATTCATCGAATCTACCCATTAGATCATTAATATCACCGATGGGCCCTGCCTATAGTCCTAATTAGCTGATCAATGGTAGCCAATTGATGTTCTAACCTTAGTGATTATTAGAGGTGTGCATCACAGTGTTAGGACTAAGTACCATAGGCCAGGCTGTCCATTTATTTCCGTTGTTTTGCCACCAAGTTTAGGTGTGATTCATTCGTTATTTTACCGTGGATCGGCGGTTATTCAGACTAATTTATGTTAGCATGGCCCGTTCCTGTGGACTTATTGATTTCGTAGGGTCCTATTGTAGCGAGGGTTTACGCTTGATGGATCAAAAAATAAACAGTTTTGAGGCTGATTATTTACCTGCTGCGAAGACGAAGAAGGTAATGGTAGCCTTTGTGCTGTTAGTTGGACTTGCAGTCTCGCTGTTCGGTTTTCAGCTGTATAACCTATACCAGCATACCCGCTCAGTTTCCACTGTTGTGGCTGCTGGGCAGCCGCTTGGCGGTTTGGCTCGCGCTAGTGTTGCGGTGGAAAACATGCCAGTGCCGATGAGCCAAGTTGCTTCGATGAATTTGTTTGGCGTGTATAAAGAACCGGTTGTACCAGTCGTAGAAGAAAAAAAAATTGTCTTAGAAGAGTTGCCTGAAACTAACTTGCAGTTAACCTTAAAGGCCGCATTTACTCATAGTGAAAAGTATCTTTCTAGTGCCATTATTACCTCAAATGAGCGTTCGGCTACTGTAGGCTTTGGCTCAAATCGCTATTTCGTAAATGATGTCTTACCAGGCAATGCCATACTGCATGAGGTGCATAAAGATTCGGTTGTTTTAAAGCGCGGCACTGACTATGAGACTTTACATTTTCCAGGTTACTCACGACCGCTGAGACCAACAGTGCAGCCACGTCGCGCACCAGGGCAACGCAAGGCGCAGGTTAAAAGTACCGTGGAAGATAAAAGCGTTGCTGAAGATAGTGCGTTGACTGGCGATGAAGAGCTGGCGAATCATTTGACGGTGCGGCGTAGTATTAAAGAACGACTTGCCCGGCTGCGTAATCGTTAGGTAAAGATAGTAGCTGCCAATAACGGAATTTAGAAAATATTGTGAATACATTACAGCGTTTAGCCATTTCTATTTTGACATATCTTTCTCTCACCTTGTTCCTCGCTATATCCCAGGTCCATGCCGAAGAAAAGCTAACGTTGGCGATGCAAGGCGCGGATATTAGTGATCTGATTCGTTGGGTATCTGAACACGTCAACAAAAATATTATTATACACCCAGCCGTCAAGGGCAAAGTGACTGTTCTGTCCGGTGAGCCAATGACTGAAGCAGAAGCCTATCAGGTTTTTCTCTCAGTTTTACAGGTACATGGATTTATTGTGGTCGAAACAGATGATGCACTTAAAGTATTGCCCGGCAACATGGCTAAGCACTCTAATGTTCCTGTGGTGGAAGACACAGAGTCCGTTGGGGGTGAAGATGTTATCGTACGCACAGTAAAGATAAAGAACGTATCAGCTGCTCAGTTAGTTGGGTTGTTGAAGCCATTAATACCGCAGCTTGGCCATTTGGCAGCTTATGCGCCAACGAATATGTTGATTATTTCTGATAGAGCGGCAAACGTAGCGCGAATTCTACAGATTATCGAACGCCTTGATCAGGTCGGCAGTATCGATATTGAAACCATTGCTATCGAGTTTGCCAACGCCAAAGAAATTGTAAATATCATTAATCAAGTGATACCTGGTGCAAAGAAAAAGGCCGATGTGGGTCAACAACTCACTATCGCGGCGGATGCCCGCTCTAATTCAATTTTAATGAGTGGTGATCCGATTGCTCGGCAGCAAATACGCAAATTAATTAGCCGTTTGGACAAACCACTGGCGGGCGATGGCAATACCCAAGTGATTTACGTGAACTATGCATCAGCTAAAGATCTTGTGCCCATATTAAAGAGTGTAAGTGGTAGTGTTTTAAAAGGTGATAAAGATCAAGCCAGTTCCAATGTCGAGGTCAGTATACAAGTGAGTGAGGAAAATAATGCACTTATTATTACCGCTCCACCGTCACTGATTACCACCATGAAAGGCGTGATTAAAAAACTGGACGTGCGCCGCGCTCAAGTGCTAGTTGAAGCGGTTATCGTTGAAGTAAGTAACCAAATCGCGGATGACCTTGGTATTGAGTGGCAAACTAACCGTGATAGCAGTGCGGTAACAGGCTTTAAAGCTAACACACTCGAGGGTTCATTTCCCCGGAATCGCGCACCTGCTGAAGGTAACGAAGTTGGTGAACTATTGTTAGGAGCGGGCTTAAATCTAGGCTTTTATCGGCATGATAACTTGCGCGCATTTCTGCGGGCATTGGAAGTGAATGCGGCGGCTAATATACTTTCTAAGCCCACTATTGTTGCGCTAGACAATGAAGAGGCAGAAATACTTGTTGGGGAAAATGTGCCGTTTATTACTGGTTCGACCACGAGTTCAAATAATGATAATCCTTTTACCACGGTTAAACGACAAGATATTGGTGTGACACTAAAAATTAAGCCTCGAGTTAATAATGACGATTCCATTACCTTGGAAATACAACAATCAGTGGAGAGCATCGGTAATGCTGCGGTGCAGACTGCTGATATTATTACCGAAAAACGAAATATCAATACTCGGGTATTAATTGACGATGGCGAGGTGCTTGTATTAGGAGGGCTTATTCGGGATGAAGTCACAGATACCGAAACCCGTGTTCCGTTATTAGGGCATATCCCCTTCGTGGGACGTTTGTTCACAGGCACATCGACCAAGACAGTGAAAAGAAATCTTATGGTATTTATTCATCCGAGAATTTTGCGTGGCTCTGATGATAATAGGGCCGTGAGCCAGGCAAGGTATGATGATTTAGCAGAAAGCCAGGCCATTTTGAACGAAGCAATCAAAGCACTGTATGGGCAAAAGTTACCTCAGTTGGATGACTATCCATCTATAGAAGCAATTAACCCCCCGCACAAACAGTAACCTATGGCAGCTAATTTTGTGACTGGTCGCATGCTAACAGAAATTTATTGACCACCGGTTACTTAAGCTAAGTTACTATTCAAAAAGAGTATTTCAATCTAAACTTTAATAAATGGTATAAAAATAGCCAGCTATAGCACTTCTCCCATTACAAAAATAGTGATTATGATAAATTCGGTACTGACACGTTGCAAAAATATGCTGGCGTCACCACGCTTTCTGTTCATTATGATTACAGTGACCGTTGTGACTCATATCGGCGCCATTTTCGCTCCTTTTGGAACCGATGACTATATGCAGCGGGTTGCGCTTGTTGGAAATGAATCACTCTATGAAAAAGGCTTTGCTATAGCGAATCCTGATCTATCTTTTTGGGAGCGAATTGCCAATACCTTTAACTTTTTTGATGCCGAGCAAAACAATCTGCAAGGTCTAAAAGATTTCGGTTCAATTCCCTGGTGGACAGATGACAATGCGAAAGTTCATTTTTATCGTCCTCTCGCTGCTATTACCCATTGGATCGATTACAATTTATGGCCAGACAACCAAATACTGATGCATATCGAAAGTCTGGTTTTATTTGTACTGCTAACGGTAGCGCTCTATCGACTGTATTTATTCAGCGGCGAATTAGCGACGGTAGCGGGACTAGCGACTTTATTTTTTTGTGTCGACCCGAGCCATATTTCATTGGTGGGCTGGCTGGCAGCGCGTAATGCTGTGTTGTCCACACTATTTGGCGTCTTGTGTATTAGTTATTTTATTCGTTGGCGAACACACTTCTCACCTTTACACCTTATCTGGAGTTGTATTCACCTAGTATTGTCGTTGCTTTCAGCCGAAGCCGGTTTAGCGACTTTTGGCTACCTTTTTGTTTATATGTTATGGGTCGATGC
>JANQMK010000366.1 GCA_028280085.1 Pseudomonadales bacterium | reverse complement strand
GAATGAGCTTCCAGAGGGCGCTAGTCTGGCCTCATCTAATGCTTTGTTTCCGAGTCACGTGCCTGACAACATGTTAAATGAGCATCCTTATTTGTCGATAATCCGTTCTAAACTGAGAAACTCCAGAATTCCTGAAAAGACAGATTGGGTAGAAGCATTGATGGAACAATGGCGCTTTGTACGTAAAGATGTTTCTCATCCTCAGAAATTTTTCTTACTAGATGAAGAGCTTGCATTAGGCCACTTAAAAAAACTTTCAGAGCAACTCGATACAATATGCTCTCAACATGAATCTCTTTTTAGAGCTACAGCAATTTATCTTCTTAGAGAAATTGTAGATAACATGCAGCTAACCACCGCAAATAAAGATATTCAAGATGTTCTCACCGAGGATCAAATTAAACTGCTTATGCGTTTGCATGAACACAAAGGTCTATGTCGAATAGCTGCTCCTAAAGGAGAATATGAATGTTTGTGGGTTCCCGGAGAAGGCATGGATATGCAATGGGGCTGGGAAAGAACACCAGCGGAATGCGAAAGATCTGGCAAGCCAGCAGGAAATCGTACCGAAAGGCTTCACTGGATTTTTGTGGTAAAGGATATGGTAGAAGCAGGTATTTTTGAGGCCCAGGATGATGGGTATTTTGAGTTCACAGAGCTAGGCTGGCGTGTAGCAAATAATCTGGCAAAAAATAAATAGCTGCCGAGTTGTGTGGGACCTGTAGCAAGGCTTCTATCCCAGTGAAGATTAACCTTAGGGGAGTTTTATGCGATTTTTAACTGTTTTAATGTTAATTTTATCTACAAATAGTTTAGCTGAGAATATGGCGAGCTTGGGGTATGAGTTTATTAGCGGTATAGAAGATGAAAGTGATGGAAACACCGGCTTAATAAAGTTGTCGTATATGCATCACATAGCGAAACCTATTTTTATTGGGGGAGACCTCGCATTTAATATTGAACAATTGATATTTGATGATATTAGTAGTAGGCGATACGAGCACGAAGCTTATTTTAATTTAAATATTGGTGTTCTAAATAATATTAATAACTTGTTAGTGGGTTATGCATATATTGGCGCCAATATAGCGAGCTTAGAAAGAGATCTTCCGTTGGCTATTGAGACAGAGGAAGACGTAACTGAAGAAGGAAAAGTGGTAGGTGTTGGCTTTGGTGTAAAGTATTTTGATAACAGCATTTTGAATTTAACATTTTCTCGCATTGATAACGGTGAAGGTTTTGTTTTTACCGGTATCAATATTAATTTGAGTGGATTGGCAAAGTGAAGAGTGAAGTGTCTCATATAAAGAGTATCGTTCACTTTGCTCTCATGGAGATCTTATGAATAGCTTGAGATCGTTATGTCTCATATACAGCGGATAAGCTGCATCAGGACTAAACATTGATTATTAGATGCAAGTTACTTAATTGTCTATGACGCGTTTGTTTGCTTTATTGCTGGCTTATTTTTTTCTGGCTCTTGCCATTATCGGTGTTTTTCTCCCGGGATTGCCGACAGTGCCGTTTTTGTTATTGACGGCGTGGTTTTCGGCAAGGGGATCAAAACGCTTACATAATTGGTTATATGAGCATCCACATCTAGGAAAGCTGTTAATCGATTGGGAGCAGCATGGTGCGGTTGCACGAACAAGTAAAGTAGTTGCGATTGTGTTTCTTAGTTTTAGCTGGGTTTTAATGTATCATCGTATTAGTAATATGTGGGTTCTGTCAGCTATTACTGTACTGTTTATGTCGATAGCGATCTATTTAATTAGTCGCCCAGAACCGCACTAAAATGTTAGTCAGTAATAAGGTGCTTGAGAGTGACAACCCCAGCGGACGATAGCGGTTGCCTACGAAACGCTGATGTGCCAAATTTTTTAAATACATCCCTTTTAGTTAGGACCTTGAAATAATCGGGTTTATTAAAGGTCGGCGTTGTCATTCTGTTGAGTTTAAATAGCAGTTTTTTAGAGTATCTGAAAAACGTTATACGTCAAAAGTAGTAAAGCCCTCCTGCATATTTTTATATTTTTGTTTTGCTAATCAACTTACTACTACTAAAGTTATATGCCACAAAAATAGCTATTTGAAACTCAGTTTTTTCTAGAGCTTTCCTTAAACGCATGTTATTCTCAGAGTTCGATGCATTAAACTTAGATGCGTGTCCCCTTTTTATAACAAGCTAAGTCAGTGTGAGAAGTCGTTAGCTGGTCCCTATCATTTTTCCCTGTCTTGACTGTTAAATTTATATAACCAAAATGGAAAAATAACGAAAATGATGAAGGTAACGAAAATGGCAAAAATGATAAAATACTTACTCGTAATACTGTTTGCATCTACCGTACAAGCAGGGGATGTTGATTGTACAGGTAAAGTCGATTCATTGAGTTTGCAGCTAAATCGGAACGGAACGGTGACGTTGAGCTTGTCAGGCGGACCGTCTTACACTTACTTGTGTAATATTGATGGGGTTGAAGTTAACGAAGTGTCGTTTGAAGTATGTAAAGCGATGTATTCAACATTAATGGCTGCGAAGTTAGCGAACAAAGAAGTAGGCATAAGATTTTATAATTATGATTCCTGTGATGCGGTTCCTAGCTGGGGCTATCCTGGTCGTTTAGGTTGGACAGTGCTTTTGAAATAGGCATTTAAAAATCTATTAGTTTGATGGCTGCTTTGCTTCTCGATCTTTGTGCTCGCCGTAACGATAATGCAGCCAACTCTAGAGCTGAAAGCCTTTATAGTGCTATGCATAAAAGTGATATAGTAAATGAATGGAGTTGCTGGATGTTATTGTATATAGTTGTCGATTAATAGTGGAACAATATATTTGCTCTAGTTTTATCGCTTCTGCAGGCGAGGTCAACGAGTACACCCAAAAGGGCAGATATACCTGCAAAGACGATGAAATGTACAACTATGTTAGTGAAGCCATTGACGTGGCCTATGAACACTACTACAAGATAATTGAACCTTACAGATACAACGTTTAAGTAGCAGTATATATCGGAAATTGAAGAAGAAACTATCTATACGGAGCGTAGAATACGATAAACACAAATATGTTACCAATTATTATCGGCATTATATTAGCAGTAGTCATGGCATTTTTAGCAAGAGTTACAAATTTTGATCGGGATCGCAGTTATTATGCCGTTGTTTTGATTGTTATTGCGACCTATTATGTACTCTTTGCTTGTATGGCGAATGAAGCCATCGTAGCTGAAATACTGGTGGCTTCTGTGTTCTCAGTTATTGCAATAGCTGGAGCACTTCGCTGGCCGTTGTTAATAGGCATCGGTATTATCTTGCATGGTGTTTTTGATTTACTGCATGGACATATAATTAGTAATTCTGGGGTTCCAGTATGGTGGCCTGCGTTCTGCGCAAGTATAGATATTGTTTTGGGCGTGTGGGTAATTTATTTAACTAAAACCAAAAAAGATTTGACTAGAATTCCTAGTAACGCCTAATCAGCCGGTCATGGATTGTTTATCTACGCTAGACCAAACACATAGCCGAAAATTCAAATCAAAGAGTACAAGGTGTTTCCCGGTTAGCCGTAAATGTCTAGTATGTTAAACGCTTCTAATAAACAATCCCGACCTAGAGTGCTTTGACTGTAATGGTCGTCGCATGGTACACATCTAACTGCAGAACTGACTCTTGGTGCAGAGCAGGATCTGGAGTGAAAAAATTTTCATCAGCTCTGTGAATGACATAGGAATTTTCAACTGAGACTGAACAGCCTGCGCCGGTCGCCCCTGGAGATTCATTCTCGATAGAGCTAATGCCTGTAGACAGATCAATATGCACAGTCCAAACCCCAGAAACACTATCAATAGGGGTCGCGTCAGCGGGGAACGATATAGTATGACTGTTCCACTTACCAGATGTATTTGTACACCTCCAGCGAGTTCGAGCGGCGGTTATATTTTTAATTGTTTCCCAACGATAATCCGAGACGTTCCAAGTAAGATCTACCACGGCATCACGATCGTAAGGCGTCTCTGAAATGTCCCCGACCAAGGTGGGGAATGAGGGAATAGTGATTGTTGAATTTGGTGCGTCATTAAAGCCTTCTTCCTCAGAAGATCTCATTAGCGAGATGTTGATTTTGTCGCCTTCAGAGATCGTATAGCCACTAAAATTGGTACCATGTTGTGGTACGGGCTCAGCGTCACCTATTGCGACAAAAATCTGGTCTCTTCCAAGATAATCGAGAACTACGGCAGTAGGCCGTTCGAAAATCGATGAACCAACCCAAGAATGAAACCAGCGTATTGTTTGGTTATTACCATCAATACCGAGGTTCACTACCAATTCTAGATCGGTGGTGGGTATGGAGCTTGATTGAGCTGTTGGGTAAGATGTCCCCATTAATGACAGAATAAATAAAGATCCAACTCCAATTGAAATCCCGTGGCGTAAATTAGTCATTATAGTATCTCTCACTTAACGTAATTTTTATAATAGTCAAAGCGACATTTACTAATGGCCGACCTGATATGAAGACGGTAAGCAGAAAGCCCAAGCTATAATTTCATTAAACCGCAGATCGACAAGTAACTGTACTGGCAGAGGTTTTAAATAGCGTGCTAATGAAAAATATCGGAGGAGCCAATTTCCACCTAGCTAGTGTATCAACTTTACGAGAGAGCTAATATATAACGAAAGTTAGATATCAACTATTCTCGGAGTATTAAGTTGGGTATGGGCTCACTTAACTTTTCGCATATCTTCGGGTGTTATAGATGGTTTTGATGACCCAGCCCCGCTTTGATAGACCGTTAGCCTTAGTAGGCTTATCGATATAATTGTCTATATACCTACGGGGCTGGTAATTCAGTGCCAAATGGCGATGCATGTCATTGTATGTTTCCGGAAACAATCTTAGAAGCTGTTCCTCCTTGAGCAACAATTCCTTGTCCAGAGTTTCCGCGGACGTCGTTATTTACAATTCGATAGTAGTCCGCTGTTCCTCCACCATGAACAATAATGCCGTCGCTAGTATTGCCGGCCAGATCTGCCGCGTTGCCTACTCTCGCATTAGCAATGGAAAAACCTTGTAGATTCGGGCCAAATGTTACGCCATACCCGGCGTTATCTGCGAAAACTCCCCCATTTATGTGAATATCACTGATTGCGCCAGTGGATTCGACCTGAAACCCATGGCTTCCGTTAGACAATACATGCGGGCTGATAAACTCAATTGGTCCAATGGTTCCCGTACCTTGATTAAAGATTAAAACTCCTTGTAGATTATTGCTACTGAACCAGGAGTTGCTAAAACGTGCACGGACTACGCTACCTGTGTCCGATGGGTTTATTAACAGGCCTCGATCGCTAGTATCGAAATAGGTATTATCAACCCATAACGATGCTACAACTTGTCCTGCACCGGGTGCAACGACCAGGGCATTACCTTGGTGAATAATATTGCTACGTGTTATCAGTGTATCGCCCGTAGCATTTATCCAAATTCCTGCAGCCGTCTGTGCTGGTGCATCCATGACAATGCTATCGATGGAGACTGCAAACCCACCATCTACTATTATACCAACACCAAGTGAAGAAATGCCGTCCCTCATAGAACCTGGACCGATACGAACTGATGTTGCCAGTGTTCGGATGCCCCAGTAGTGTCCAAGCATAGAAAAGTTTTTGATAGCGAAATCACTTGCTATAGCATTGACAAGTACGTAGGCGCCGCCCGTTCTAGTAACGCTCGAGTTTATATGCAAGTTCTCTATTGATGACTCGCCGGCATTCACGGTAATTAGGTTATTATTCGGTGTGGTCGCAGTAATTTTACTGGAACTTCCTGCGCCGAAGATCTTCGTTGGCGAAGAGACTGTTAGTGAATCTACGCGGTATGTGCCCGGTGGAAAATAAACGCCACCACCACTTGGTGGCACAGCATTCAGTGCGTCTTGACATGCGATAGTATCGTCTAGTCCATCATTTGGGATAGCACCAAAGTCAGTTACACTCACTACACCGTTACCAAGTGGCGGACCAGCAACAGCATCTTTAGGTAAAAAGGTAGCTGATATTACCGCAGTTATTAGTACAGCAAACGTTAGAGCAGTAAATATAGAATGACAAGGTCTATTTTTTCTAGTTATCGCGAGCAACCCTCTATTTAATGATAAACGGCCAAATTGGTTCGGCAGAGAGTCAAATAATTTCAATTCACTTTTCCGTTCACTTCTCCGTAATATTTCAGACATAATGATGCCTCCGCGATATCGTTTACATTAAAAACGTTGTGATAGTACAGTATTTGAAGTACGTAATATATAGTCGAAAGTTAGCTGCTCGTAGCTTATAAAGAAATAATGCCTTGGCGTAAGCGTGGAACCTAAGTATTCATACTTTTTATACCCAGGTCTATAACTTAAGTTATAGTGTGAGTGGGCGAAGATCAAAATTAATGGGGTGCAAGATGTTTTACTCGGAAGCCCTTTGTTTAACTAAAGGTTTAATTTGTATTTATTGATAACGTATTTGGACGATATAATAGATTTTTTTTCCTTCCGGTAGCGATAGCGTTATTTCATCGTCCATCTGTTTGCCCAGTAGTGCTTTGCCCAGCGGTGAGTCCATGCTTAATTTGTTATCTTTAACATTAAATTCGTCGGGCCCGACAATACGATATTCCACCGTACAGCCTTCTTCATCTTCTAGGGATACATAGGCGCCAAAAAAAACTTTGTCTGTTTGTTCGGGTACACGATCAACGATAGTCAGTTCATCTAATCGCTTGGCAAGAAAACGTACGCGGGCATCAATTTCGCGCAGCCGCTTTTTACCATAAATGTAGTCACCATTCTCTGAGCGGTCGCCTTGTTTGGCGGCGGCAGAGACAATAGCGGTAACTTCTGGTCTTTCTACTTTCCACAGATATCGCAATTCATCATCCAGTGCTTTAGCGCCTTCTGGTGTGATATAAGCGGAACCTTTTTCTCGTGGTGGGCGCCACCTTCCCATTTTTTATACTCAACTAGTCAATGTTCTATTTTATGTATGTTGGTTTAGATTTTCTATTTCTACAGGCTCAATATCTTCGGTTAATGGCAAGCCGAATAGTGTTGCATAAAAATAAAGTTCAGCCTCTAATGCGCCCTTTATATTAT
>JANQMK010000341.1 GCA_028280085.1 Pseudomonadales bacterium | reverse complement strand
CTCCGGGTCATCCAGCTGTTCAATATTAAGTCTGGGCACTAATTCCTGTTGAATGCTATGAGCTATTGTTTCATCCCGCTCCGCCAAAATCCCCAGAGCATAAAGGCTGGAGTCGCTAACCTGACTCTGTTCGGCGTTTTCTCTGGATGGCGCTGCAAGTGCTGTTTCCCACAGCGCTTGTTTTAAGCTGTCATCTTTGATTTCACCTACTCCTCCGGAAGCGATCGCAGCCTGTAAGCGTTGTTCCCAATTGAGATTGTTATCAGCGACAATCAATCCAAGCGCGGCTTGGACGTCAGGCGTATCAGATGCAAGTTCGAGTGCATGAATCATTCGTGCTGACACATCAGCAGAAATCTCGCCGCTTGAATCAGCACGTAGTGATTCATAAATAGTACTGGCCAAATGGGGGTTTGCCAGTAACCATAACCGCATGTTGTTAATGGATTCTAATGTATCAGCATGACTTTTTGCGGAAGCAACCGCTTGCATCATATTATCAAGTACCTCATTAAACGGCGTATTTTGATACTTCTGTTCGGCTATTCGTCTTTCCTGCTCTAAACGAGATTCATTTGATTTAGCCAATTGATCAGAAACATCTTGAGTTTGCGCCTCAACGATAACTTGTTCCAACGTATAGTCGTTGGGGATCTGACCGAGTAACAATGATTTATCAGGTTCCGACGAACTGAATTTCAAGCTTATAGATTCGCTAAAAGATGAACCTTTAGTATTAGGTATATCATATTGCCAGGATTCATCCTTTGAATAGTTAGCTAACCAAAAACGCCCTAATTTGGCCTTAGAATGAGCCTTAATGATTCTAAACTGTTCTAAATTACTTTTATTAATATCGATATACTTAAGTTTATCCTTTGTTACGATGGCTTTATCAATATTGAATTGATACTCCGCAATATAGCTGCCTACCTGATCCGTTTCTGATGTCTTCCATTCTACGGAAGATTCATTACCAAGTTTTGGCAATACCACCTGGATATCCAACATTTGCTTAACAAATTTGGCTGCTTCTCGATGCATTTTTTTTGGCAAGTAATAGTCTTTTATTTTTCCCTGCTTATCCATCAGGGCAATAATTAAACCAAAATCTAATGGGGTTTTGTTTTCTTGCTGAGAGTCTATAACTACATTATGTAATTGCATACCCAAGTAAACGTTGTTTCCCTGTATCTTTAGCAGCCTTACATGCAGGTCTCCACCAACATCCAGTTGAGAAACTGATTTTTCACTATTGCTATTAATTTTTAAATTTTCTGAGAGAAGATTATAGTTATATTTAAAAATTGCGTAATCATTTTCTTTCCATTTGTACTCTGGGGTGGAACCCGTTGGTACGTATATATTCTCTTTTGCCACCCATTCTTCGTCGAATACCGGCAATGATTGATGCGATTTTTTCGAAATTGTAGTTTCTTCTGAATTTTCATTAGAAAGAATGATAATCGCGAAAATGAATATTCCGATAATCGAAATTAAAGTTATTTTATGTTTCATAATATATGACTCTTTGTGTATAAGGCCTTTGATAAATGTATTATGAGACCGCCATTATAAAATATGGGCATAAATTAATATGATTATGGCTCACCAAGATCGATATGTTAACAATCGATCTTGGTGGCGTTTGTCACTACAGCTATACGATTAAAAATATATAGTTCGATCAACGATAGTTGCGTCATAGAATCTTCGTGACATACTAAATACCGTGCCAAGCGTTACGATTTCGTCCACCCATTCAATTGGTCTCCACCACTCGAAATATCCTTTCATTTTGACATTAGCTGACGGAGTGCCATAGCGCCCTTTTATATCTGTATATACTCTTCTGTTGTTGGGCTTGTAATGTGCTTGGGTATATATCACGACTTGGCCTGCAGATATTGATCGTCCGGTTAACCAAATTTCCTCGTCCCTAAGAAGCTTGTGTTTTAACCATTTGCCGACATCACCGCCGGTTATAACCAATAAATCGGTCAGTTTTGATGCGTCCATATGCGCGTCAAAAGAACCTGCAGTGTCTATAACGGGGGTAAATCTGGCTCTGGTTCCATTACTTTTATCAAGTGTGCCTGTGGCGCTGATTTCAAGTGATCCGATAGCACTCATAGTAAGAGACTCGCCAAGAAAAGTTCGGCCTTGCGTACCAAAATTATAGTTCTTAACATAAGTACCAAAGTTATTTGATGATTGTAAGACGCCATTATAACTCCATACAGTCTGGTTTCTTACCTCTAGGTTTCCATACAATCTTGCGTATGAACTATAATTAGTTAAACTAATATTATAACTCGCCATCTTAACTCTATTACCAATTAGTTTTCCGTATACATCAGCGTTGTTACGAAGATAGTAATATTTGAAACACTCTGTGTCAGTCAAACTGTCGCGTATATCAAACTCGACCTCGACCCCAATATTGCTGTTTCCAAAATTAAAATCGTCCTCTACGTCTATATTTACCACTGCGTATGAGGTTGTACTAAAAAATATTACAATCAAGAAATATAATAACTTATTTTTAATAAACATAACTTGCCACCTTGTTTTATAAAAAAAATACTAACATATAAAATTTATTACTTGTCCTTGTAGATGAAATGCTTCCGTAATTCGATACCTCTAATTAACAGCAACGTACTGATTCACTGTTTACTATTTTCGATGTTGCTAACTGGTTGAAAGGGCTTTTCTAAAAAGTTTGCTAATTCGATCAGTCGTTCTGAATATTGATTGGCGACGTTTTCTATCGTGCTAAACATATGAATGTTCTCGCTATACTCCCATTCCATATTTAGCTGGCCATGCTCATCTATATAGGCGGTTAGATTTAAAATATCTTTTCGCTTGTTAGCCACATCTATTCCACGACTAATGATTTCTCCCTGAGGATGCAAATATTCAGATACATCGAGTTTATTGACTGATAAAGAGCCTAAATAGTTAAAAGTTATATCGTCGTGTATATTGCGTTCTAGACGCTTTTTAATAGGTATGTTTTGGCTTGTATTAAGTAATACGCTTATTCCAAATCCTCCATTAGGCGCGCTGCTATATTGATGCTTGATTGAATGTAGTTCTTTGATGTGGTCATTATTTTTGTCGCACTTAAATACAACATGCTGTGGTAATACAAAAAATCCAACGCTACGAGATAGATCCACATTTTTTAGATAACTGACTCTCCCCCTTGCGCTATTGAGTACCTTAAATTGAACATACTCTTTATCTGTCCAGTCCGAAATGGTGTCTGATAATGCACATAGCAGTGTATTAATCATTTCGATACCTTCTCGTCTGGGCAAGACGCGTAACAGTATTTCGGTCTTATCTCTAGGTAATTTTTGATGAACTACATCACATGATGTTGTGGTGTTGTCTCCACATGAAAAATCGACAGGTAATTTGGCTGTTTTTTCCCAAGGTAGTTTTAACCAATATGCTTGCAGCTCCTGCTGAAATTCAATAGAACCGGCATAACTTTCGATCTGCTTACCAATTTGTTCGACTGAAGCTGTTTTAGCAGGTAACGCCGCATCCTGCGAAAGACTGAATTGCGTATAGACGGTCTGAAAGTCTTCCAACAATATAGGCAGAGACTGCCAATCGGCAATCAGGTGATGAATTAGGAACAGGAGATAGTCCGGTTGATTATTACCTAATTTAAATACCACTACTCGTAGCAACGGGCCTTTGTTTAAATTAAAGCTAGCATCCAGTCTATTGGTCTCACGCTCAATTTCCTCACGCTGTTTTTCCGTTGGAATTTTGGATAAATCAATTTTTGAAAAAAAGCGGTTATTGCATTTGGCATCAATAGTAGAACGCCACCCATTGATTGTTTTCTCAAAACGTGCCCGCAATCCATCATGGTGGCTTAGCAAATACTGCAGTGATTTTTCAACCAATTCGGGATCAAGTTGCTTTTCTAAACGGTAGAGAACTCGAATATTCCAACGATGTGGTTCTTCAAAGTTCTCTGAGAAAAACCATCTTTGTCCAATAGTTAATGGCACTTTGCCGTGCAGAGTGTGGCTCCCGGCGGGTATTAGGGGAATACTATTTTCATTTTGCGATCTAGCTGATGAGACTATTGTAGGGTTCCGATAAAAATGTTCTGCATTGATTAGTATTCCCTGTTGCCTGGCTTTTGCTATCATTTTTATGCATAACAAAGAATCACCTCCTAAGGCAAAAAAGTCGTCATCTTTGTTAAGTTGCTTAGCATCAATTGCCAGCACATCAGACCAAATCCTGGCTAATTTATATTCGGTATCTGTTAGAGAAGATTTTGTAGCTGATTTTGCACGATCGAATAAGGCCAGTGCTTGCAACGCTTTTCTATCAATTTTGCCATTTGCGGTAATGGGTATTGTTTTTACCGCAACGAAATAGCTGGGTATCATATACTTCGGTAATAGGGTTTTTAGCTGCCGCGTCAAGGCAAGTTGGTTAAACTCACCGACCGGACATATATAAGCCACTAAATATTTGTCATTTACCTTACGTTCAAGAGCAATAACAATGGCTTGTTTGACTTGATCTAGTGAGTTTAACCCATGCTCTATGTCACCTAGCTCAATGCGATATCCACGAATTTTAACCTGATAATCGGTCCTGCCCAGAAACTCGATATTTCCATCTGGAAAGAAACGTGCCAGGTCTCCCGTTTTATAAAGTCGTGCGTTGCTGTCGTTAGAAAAAGGGTCCTCAATAAACTTTTCTTTGGTCAGCTCAGGGTCATTAACATAACCGTTAGCCAGGCAATCACCGCCAATGTATAAATCGCCGCTTACTCCAATCGGGCAAGGCCGTAGTTCATTATCTAAAATATAGTAACGGGCGTTGCTAATAGGCTTCCCATAAGGAATACTTTTCCAGCTGCTATCTATTTTATCGATAACAAAAAAATTCGACCAAATTGTTGCTTCGGTAGCACCGCCCAGCGCGACAACTGATGCATTGGGAAAAGTCTTTTTTAATACTGGCGGTAAATTTAGTGGCACCCAATCACCACTCATAAAAACCAGCCTTAGATTATTTTTGTCTGCGCTGGCATTTATGTCTTGCATATAGGGCTCCAGTTGTTGCAAAGGGGCGGGAGCCGAATCCCAAAAGGTAATACGGCGATCGATTAATTCGTTAAGCAATGCTTCAGGGTTTTTTATATTGTTTTCGTTAGCGATACAAACAGTACCACCAGCAGCTAACACACCAAAAACATCGTAAACCGATAAATCGAAATTTAGAGCTGTCACAAATAGCAGCCGATCTTCACTGCCAACATTAAAGGACTTGTTTACCCACTCGATTAAATTGATAACGGGTTTATGTTTGACTTGTACGCCTTTGGGGTTGCCGGTAGTACCGCTGGTAAAAATTACATAAGCGTTATTCTCTGAATTGGTCTCAATATCAGGATTTCTAGCGCTAAACTTTGCTAGTGAATTTATATCGATGCATAGGTTGTTTATTAGGAGACTATTATTTAGGGGGGGCACTGGATCCAGCGATATTACTTTTTGGGTTACCTGGTTTAAATCAAGCGGTTTCATCAAAGGCTGGTGGTTGTTATCGCCGCTTAGAAGATCTATAGATTCCGAAAGGTGCTTGTTTAAAGTAACGATATATCGTATTGATAACGATGCAATGATATATTGAGATCGCTTAATCGGGTGCTGAATATCTAATGGCACATAAGCTGCGCCCGCCTTTAATATACCTATCAGGGCTATAATCATCTCTATGCTTCGTGAGACATAAATTCCGACGTAATCCCCTGGTCCGATATCCTGCGCAATTAAATAATCCGCTAACTGATTGCTGCGCTTGTTAAGATCTCGATAGCTTAACTTTTCCTTTTCAAACTCAACTGCAATTGCATCTGGGTTAAGCTCAACCTGTTTTTCGAACATATTATGGATGCATAAAGTGCTGGAGTATGGCGCCTTGGTGCTATTCCATTCGACTATCACCTGTTTGTATTCAGACTCGGAAAGAGTAGATGGCTCGTCTGCGTTTTTAAAAGATAGTTTTGTTTCCATTGCTGAGTTGAGCGCATTTTTCACGCACACTTCTCCGTTTATATTGCTCTATAGGTCAATTTCTGAAGAAGCCTATACGAGAAAGGCAAAGCGCTGAGAATTATTGAGTAAACCGGGCGGTGGCAGTTTGAATGGGGATTTTTTCTTTAGATAT
>JANQMK010000282.1 GCA_028280085.1 Pseudomonadales bacterium | reverse complement strand
CTAATATTTTTTTTGATGCTTGGTAATCTTTTCGGGTGTTATGTAGATTGACCTGAGCAATAGCATAGGGAATAGGGTTCTTTGAGTTGGCAAGCAATTGATCGAGCACCTGCTGGGCTTTTTTAGGTTGATTATTTTTGGTGTAGGCAATCACCAAACCGTACCGATTTGCTTCAATATGGGTGCCAGCTTCGATTTCACCCTGGAACCTTTTCACTGCTTCGCCAGGGTTTTCTTCTAAGTCGAGTAGTACGCGAGCCTTTATTAACTGGAAATCGGAGTTATCTGAATATATTTGCTTGGGATATTGACTGGCGCGATAGTTGGCATCGGCAATACGTCGTTCAGAAATGGGATGGGTGAGCAGAAATTCAGGTGGACGTTGCGAGTACCGGCTGGCCCGCAGCATGCTTTCAAACATACGGCTGGAAGCGCTCGGATCCATACCGGCAGCAGCCAGGGTTTTAATACCGATGCGATCGGCTTCGCTTTCGTTCTGGCGGCTAAACCTGAGTTGTGACTCTAATGCGGCAGCTTGTGTGATAGTCAATGCGGCGAGTCCCGCATCCCCACCCGCCGTAGCTGCCAAAACGAAACTGGCGAGTAATGCAGCCATGGTTGGAATGGCATTGCGTTTTGCTTGCTCTTGGGTGCGGGCATAATGTCGCTGACTCAGGTGTGCCAGTTCATGTGCAATAACAGAGGCCAGCTCATCTTCAGAGCCGGCGTGCATAATCAATCCCGTGTGAATACCTAATACCCCCCCGGGCACGGCGAAAGCATTAAGTGTTGGGTTGTCGACAATGACCAGTTCTAAACGTCGATCCTTTAACTCACTATGTGTTGCAAGTTTGTAGGTAAGGTGTTCAACATAGTCGTGGATCAACGGATCATTATTGAGGGGAACGCGACTGCGAAACATCTGTAACCAGGCTCGCCCTAGTTGAAACTCTTTTTTGGGGGAAATAAGCGCAGAAGTACTGTCACCAAGCTCAGGTAATTCAATATCGTCGGCATAGGCCAGGGTGGGCAGTACAATTAGGCCCAGTAATAAACACCAGTAACCGATGAGTGGTCTAAGGCTGATTTTGTATGTCCTATGCACGTTGCTGAATAAACCCTACTAAAAAATTAATAGTAACTTATCTTTACCTCTGCCTGAACCTCTTCGATTTGTGTACAGCGCGTATATAATCCAGTAACTTCTGTCTGCTTTGCGAGCAATTCCACGTCCTATTTGTGTTTAGTGCTTTAACTAAAAAGATTGAGGGAATTAAAGTCTAAATGGAATTCATTCAATGATAGAATTTGAAAGTTAGTCAATATAACCCAATAATTATTCTCTATTTTTTAAGCTAGCTAATAAAGTTATTGAGACACCCTTTATTAAAAATAGTTTGTGCAAAGGTAAACTGCAAAAATATTAAACGGTTTATCTGATGAGCTTCTAAATAATGACGATATGCATTTGTTAATTATTTAGAGGTTGTCATGTACTGTAGCTATTATGTGTTGTTTCTGTTCAAAAGGAACATGATTGGGCTGTTATTATACAGAACAAGTTAGATTATCGTGTGAGATGTACTATGTCCGATCAGCAACCCGTATCCGATCAACAACCCGTGGTACTTGATGCCTTAGGGCTCAATTGTCCTCTACCGTTACTAAAGGCAAAGCAAGCATTAAATAGGCTTGAATCTGGACAAATACTACAAGTTCTAACCAGCGATCCTGGCTCGGTGAGAGATTTTGAAGCTTTTGCCAATCAAAGTGGCAATGAGATAATCGAATTTATTGACCAAGGTACAAGTTATCAGTTTTTAATCAAAAAGCGCTAACAATCCTTGGACAGTTTTGAATAACAGGAAATAAGTACCTTCTGCTAGCTATTAAGAAGCGGACAGTGATACATCGGTGATTACAGCAATAGCGTAAATTGTGATGGATACGCTAACTCAGTTTCATCAACGATAAGCGTTAAAAGTGTAAGATTCCTCTCGTTGAACTGCTAACCTTAATTAAGGTCAAAGACGTCTTTTAGACGATCAGTGTTATCAGATAGTGTATGGAGCTGTTGTGCCTTTGATTGGCATAACGCCAAAATTGATGAGGTTGACTAAAAAGCTAAATGATTAAAGTGTTTCAGGCTTGGTTAAATCGCTATTTCATGAACGAAGAGACTGTATTACTCGTCGTTCTATTGGTGGCGGCACTTATTGTTTTGATGACAATGGGTAACATACTTGCACCTGCTATGGCAGCGTTGGTATTAGCATTTTTATTACAAGGATTGGTCAGCACCTTTGAACAATGGCGACTATCCCATTTGGCTGCGGTTTGGCTAACATTTTCTCTATTTGTTGGGGCGATTGCCCTGCTGTTGTTAATTGTTATGCCTTTGGTTACTAAACAATTAACTTCGCTGGCCACAGAAATTCCGAAAATGGTGAATCAATTACAGTCGCTTGTCACGACATTACCGGAAAGATACCCAGGTGTGTTGACGCGCGAGGACGTTATGGGCGTGTTTAATATCGGCGCTGAGCAGATGGGTGAAATTGGTAAGAGTGTACTTTCCGCCTCTGTTGCCAACCTGACTAATGCCATCGCCCTGCTCATCTACCTAATCTTAGTACCTATATTGATCTTCTTTTTCCTTAAAGACAACAAGGTTTTGTTAGGTTGGCTCGCTGCATTCTTGCCAGGTGAAAGACCTATCATGAATAAGATCTGGCTTGAGATGAATGAGCAGATCGCCAACTATGTGCGCGGTAAGTTTATTGAGATCTTGATTGTTGGTGCTGTCACTTTTGTTTCATTTAGGATCATGGGGTTGAACTATTCTGCTTTGCTTGGCGTATTAGTCGGTTTGTCTGTAGTGATTCCTTATATTGGCGCTGCAGTTGTAACTATTCCGGTGGCGGTTATTGCCTTTTTTCAATGGGGCTGGGGCTCTGAATTCTTTTATGCCATGGTAGTTTATGGTGTCATTCAAGCTTTAGATGGCAATGTGCTGGTGCCTCTGCTATTTTCTGAGGCAGTTAACTTACATCCCGTGGCAATAATTCTTGCGGTGTTAGTATTTGGTGGTTTTTGGGGGTTATGGGGAGTGTTCTTTGCCATTCCTTTGGCAACTTTGATCAAAGCTATTCTCAATGCCTGGCCGAAAAAAGAAGAATCAGCAATGGTTGCTAGTGATGTACGCTAGGCGCTGCATTCAGTAAAACCTTATTAAAGGGACCTAATCTATGCAATTGTGGTTTAGTGTAATGAAAAGGCTGCTATTGGTTTTTGTAGCATTGTTTATTAACGCATGTGCTTCTACTCATGATAAAACGGGCACTGCTAACACGAGTGAATATGGCGGTGAGAGCGGGGTAGTTAAGAGCGAAAATGATACCAGGGCGTATCGCTATCTGGAACTTGATAATGGCTTACGCGTGCTGTTGATATCGGATTTAACGGCGGATAAAGCTGCGGCTTCTCTGGATATCAATATCGGTAGTGGAGCCGATCCATTTGGCCGCCCGGGCTTGGCGCATTTTTTAGAACACATGCTTTTTCTGGGCACCACAAAATATCCTGAGGCAGGTGAATATCAAGCCTTTTTGGATGCCAATGGCGGAAGCCATAATGCTTACACCAGCTATGAACATACTAATTACTTTTTTGATGTTGACCCAAGCCAGTTTTCCTCGGCTTTAGACAGATTCTCTCAATTTTTTATTTCCCCACTATTTACTGAGCAGTATGTCGATAGAGAAAAACATGCTGTTAATTCGGAGTACAAAGCAAAGATTAAAGATGACTTTCGACGCAATGATGAAGTCTTCAAAGCCACGCTTAATCCTCGCCATCCACTATCAAAATTTAGCGTAGGCAGCCTTGAAACCTTTGCTGAACAAAAACCTGGGGAATTGCGTGATAGCTTGTTGGATTTTTACCAAACGTATTATTCTGCCAACCTGATGACACTGGTATTACTGAGTAAAGAGTCACTAGATGAGTTGGAACACTTAGTGAAAGATAAATTCTCTCCAATACCTAATCGGCAAACACCACATTTTTCCCCGGCAGTTAATTTTTTTGAACCGAATGTCTTACCCATAGAAACCCATAATATTCCTGAAAAAGAGTTAAGGTTACTCAGCTTACGCTTTCCGATGCCGTCTCATAAGGAATACTATCGCTCTAAGCCGCTAGCCTATATTGGCAATATTATAGGGCATGAAGGTAAAGGCAGCTTGCTATCGCTGCTAAAAAAGCAGGGGTATGCTGAGAGTTTGAGTGCCGGTATTGGTCGCGCTACTCACCGCGGTAGTTTTTTTAGTATCAATATCACGTTAACTGAGCTGGGTGTTAAACACTATAACGATATCATTGGTTTGGTGTTCCAGACAGTCAATCGTATACGGCAATCTGGACCTCAACGCTGGCTTTTTGAGGAGCAAAAGACCATTGCCGATATTAGTTTTCGTTTCCAGGAAAAATATGATGCGATCTCCTATGTTAGAAGCTTAGCTGATGTATTGCATGACGTTGACGCTCATGATGTGCTGCGTGCGGGGTATATGATGGAAGAGTTTTTGCCTGGCGTTATTGATCAATTCTTGGAGTATTTGAATCCTGATAATATGCTCATTGCTTTGGTGTCACCGGGCCTGACGACGAATCTTCAATCTCAATATTACAGTGTGCCTTATTTGAAGCGCCCTGTTAACGCCGATAGATTGTCACAGTGGAAAAATGTCGGTCTTAATGATGCAGTTCGTATGCCCCAACCCAACGAATTTATACCTCGGCAAGTACAGTTGGTCCCGCTAGAAGACAATATTTCGGAGGAGAATTCAAATAATCAGGATAAACCCGCATTATTAAAGCAAACATCTGATCTAACATTGTGGTATCTACAGGACAAACAATTTCGGGTGCCGAAGGGTAATCTGTATTTTACGGTTCGTTCAGCATTGGTGCGAGATTCAGTAGCTAACGCAGCTCTGACACAACTCTATGTAGCGCTTATTAACGATCAGCTGAGTGAGTTCGGCTACCCAGCCAATCTAGCTGGTTTAAACTATAGTGTCATTAAGCATACGCGGGGTTTTTCAATAGAAATTCACGGCTATACCGATAAACAAATCACGTTGCTGGAAAAAATTGCCAACACCATCACTGACTTTAAGCCCGATCCACAGCGCTTTGACAATGTCAAAACCGAACTGATTCGACAATGGCGCAACTATTCAAAGAAAATACCTTATCAACAGGTGCTGCGGGAGATACCCCATCTACTGTATAAAAAGAGTTGGACTGATCTAGAGTTGGCTGACGCGCTTGAAGATAAAACGGCGGCACAACTTAATACTTTTATAGACGAATTCTTAACTCATGGTGTTACTGTGGAAGGCCTATTGCACGGTAATTATGCCAAATCAGGTGCGCTTGAACTAGCCGAAGTGATTGAGAAAGAGTTGCTTACCCACAAACGAACCACGCCGGTAGAGCCGGTTCGGGTAGCGGTGATAGAGGGTACTGACACTTTACTGCGTCCACTGCCAATAGACCATGAAGATTCGGTAGTTACTTGGTACCTGCAAGGAACCGATCGATCAGCCAATACGCGAGCCTACCTGGCATTAATTACTCAAGCTCTGAAGAGTGCGTTTTATAAAGAACTTAGAACGGAGAAACAACTGGGTTATATTGTATTCAATGGTGCGATGCCGCTGCTTGATGTGCCTGGTGTTGTGTTCGTAGTGCAGTCGCCTCATGTCAAGCCGGATGCTTTGATGGAACATATTGATAATTTTATTCACCATCAAGTAACAACGCTAGAATCTATGAGTCTAAAACAATTTGAGCAGTACAAAGAGTCGCTTATTACATTAATAGCGGAGGCACCAAAAAATCTCTATCAGCAGTCAGAACGTTATTGGCGTAATGTAATACTAAAAGATTATGATTTTAATAGGCGTGATGAGTTGTTGCAGGCGACCCAGAACATTACCCATCAGGCATTTATTGAATACTACAAGCGAACCTTTGCGGCCAGTTCACGTCGAGATTTATGGTTGTATTCAGATAAACCTGAGGTGGTAATTAAAGTAACTAACGGTAAGTCAACAAGAGAATCGGTGGTTGTTCGACAGGTACAAAGTTTTAAAGACAGTAGTCAGTATTATTCGCTGCCTTAGCTACTTGAACAGCCAGATTGAACAACCAGATTGAACAAACTGAGTCACTTAAAAAGAGACACTTAAACTATGAGCAATTTCATGCAATGCATACTTACCAGAAAAAAGGGAAAAATCACAAAATAGCGGCACAGGCACATAAAGCTATAGAGTAAAGGTATAATAGGTACAATATAAAGAAAGGAGCAAGGTATGTTCGAGGACATCGATCCTTCAGAAACGCAAGAGTGGCTTGACGCGCTTGAATCTATCCTCAAACAAGATGGCCCCAAGCGTGCGCTCTATTTGTTAAAGCGTTTGTCTGATCGCGCATTCGACGCTGGCATGGTGTTGCCCCCGGCATTGACTACGCCCTATCGAAATACCATTCTACCTGCTGAAGAAAAGCGCATGCCCGGTGATCTATTTATGGAACGCCGTATCCGTTCTTTAATTCGCTGGAATGCACTGGCGATGGTGATGCGTGCCAATGAGAAGGAAGACTTGGGTGGACATATTTCCAGTTTTTCCTCCAGTGCTACGTTATATGACGTGGGCTACAACTACTTCTTTCGTGGTAGTGACGGCGACAACTTGGGCGACTTAGTCTATTTCCAAGGTCATATCGCGCCTGGCAGCTATGCTCGCTCCTATCTCGAGGGGCGTATAGATGAAGAGCAACTGGATAATTTCCGCCGTGAAGTCGATGGTAAAGGTTTATCCTCCTATCCTCATCCTTGGCTAATGCCTGATTATTGGCAATTCCCAACGGTTTCCATGGGACTAGGACCGATTCAGGCTATTTACCAAGCTTATGTCATGAAATATCTTGATATGCGTGGCTTAGTTGATCAGTCTGACCGCAAAGTCTGGGCTTTTTTGGGAGATGGTGAGTGTGATGAACCTGAGTCATTGGGGTCCATTTCATTGGCGGGGCGGGAGAAATTAGACAATCTGATTTTTGTTGTTAACTGTAATTTACAACGTCTAGATGGACCGGTGCGTGGTAACGGTAAGATTATTCAAGAGTTAGAAGGCCAGTTTCGCGGCGCCGGTTGGAATGTGATTAAAGTGGTTTGGGGGCGTCATTGGGATATTTTATTAGACAAAGATAAAACCGGCCTACTACAGCAACGCATGGATGAAGTCGTCGATGGTGAAATGCAGAACTATAAGACCAATGGGGGGGCCTACACTCGCAAACACTTTTTTGGCAAGTATCCGGAATTGTTAGAACTTGTTAAGGACTTATCAGATGAGGACATCATGTACCTTAATCGGGGTGGCCATGATCCTTATAAAGTATACGCGGCTTATGAACAGGCGACCAAACATAGGGGAAGACCTACGGTTATTTTAGCTCAGACCGTTAAAGGCTATGGGACTGGTGCGTCCGGCGAGGCACAAAATATTACCCATTCTTTGAAGAAGCTCGATATGGAGAGCTTAAAAGAATTTAGAGACCGTTTTAGTATTCCGCTGTCCGATGAGCAACTGTCATCAGTACCTTACTATCGGCCGGCACCTGATAGTCCAGAGATAGTTTATCTACAGCAACAACGCAAAGCGCTGGGTGGATACTTGCCTGCTCGCAGGGCGACATCGGCATCGTTAACAGTGCCCGATCTCGGTGCTTTTAGTGCACTAACCAAAGGTAGTGGTAAACGTGAGATTTCCACAACGATGGCGTTTGTGCGCATGCTGAATACTTTAGTGAAGGACAAAGAAGTAGCCCACCGGGTTGTGCCCATTGTACCTGATGAGGCGCGTACTTTTGGTATGGAGGGCATGTTTCGTCAGCTAGGTATTTACTCTTCTGTCGGACAAAAGTATACGCCCCATGATGCCGACCAAATTATGTACTACAAGGAGGATAAAAGTGGCCAAATTTTGGAAGACGGCATTAATGAAGCGGGCGCTATGTCTGCTTGGATTGCCTGCGCTACTTCTTACAGCAACAGCAATTATCCGCTGATCCCGTTTTACATATTCTATTCTATATTTGGTTTTCAGCGTATTGGTGATTTAGCTTATGCCGCTGGTGATAGCCAAGCGCGTGGCTTTTTGATTGGCGCTACCGCTGGACGAACGACACTAAATGGCGAAGGTTTACAACATCAAGATGGTCACAGCCATCTCATGGCATCGACTATTCCTAATTGTATTAGCTATGACCCAACCTATGCCTATGAACTTGCAGTAATTATCCAGGATGGCCTGCGTCGGATGTATCAGGAACAAGAGAATAAGTTCTATTACATCACCACAATGAATGAGAACTATGAGCAACCACCCATGCCTAATGGTGTTGAAGAGGGCATTGTTAAAGGGATGTATTTACTCGAGGAGGCAGCGAAAAACACCAAGCGAGTAGTACAGCTTATGGGTAGTGGTACCATTTTGCTAGAGGTGCGTGCCGCAGCCAAGATATTGCGTGATGAGTTTGATATCGATGCAGATGTTTGGAGTGTTACTAGTTTAAATGAATTGAGACGTGATGGTTTAGCGGCAACACGTTGGAATATGTTGCACCCTGAAGGCGAACCGCGTAAAAGTTATGTTACTGAAATGTTAGAAAACCGCTCAGGACCGGTCGTTATTGCCACTGATTATATGAAGATTGTGGCTGACCAGATTCGAGAGTTTGTGCCACATCGTTTTAAAGTATTGGGTACCGATGGTTATGGCCGTAGTGACACACGTGAAAAATTACGCCATTTCTTTGAAGTAAATCGTTATTTTATCGTCCTGTCTGTCTTGACGGCGTTGGCTGAAGAAGGCGACGTTGAACGGTCACTGATAACAAAAACGATGAATAAGTTTGGTATTGATGCAGAAAAAGCTAATCCTGCGATAATCTAGTATTAAGACATAAGTTGGCATTTAAAGTGGCAATAAAGCATAGCAACATTAAAGGAGCCAAAACTTGAGTACACAGGCAATCAAAGTACCGGATATAGGTGGCGCAGAAGACGTCGATGTGATTGAAGTCTGTGTCTCTGTGGGTGATGATATTGTTGAAGAACAATCGTTGATTGTTTTGGAAACTGACAAAGCCTCGATGGAGATACCAGCGCCACAGAGCGGCAAAGTGGCGTCAATCAAGGTTAAGGAAGGTGATACCGTTTCGGAAGGCGATATTATTCTTGAACTGGATGTTGCCACCGCAACGACTGGACCTTCAGCAACAACTGGACCAGCTAGTGCGGTAGATGACATTGAGAATGTAGAAAGTAGTGTTGTCGATCAAGATAACAAGGGGAAAAGTGCCACAGATAATAATAGTAGCTCTGTTAGTAGTTCTGTTGCGAGTCATGCCGTAGGCATGGTGGTTGAAGCTACTGAAAAAGATGTCAAAGTGCCTGATATAGGTGGTGCGGAAAGTGTAGAAGTGATTGAAGTTTGTGTTGAAGAAGGCGAGGGGGTTAATGAAGGCGATTCCTTAATTGTGTTGGAATCCGACAAGGCCTCGATGGACATCCCGGCACCCTTTGGTGGCGTAGTCACTGCGTTGTCTATTGCCGTGGGCGATAAAGTTTCTCAAAACGATCTGATCTTGAAGATGGAAGTGCAGACGCCGCGTGAAACCGTTGGTGATGAGGCCGTCGCGCCGCAGCAAACTGAGGAAGAACGTTTGTTATCATCGACGGTAGGGTCGACAGCGCAATATAGTGCACATGAAATTCCCCAGGAGAAAGTTCAGCAATCGTTGAATGAAGCAATGGCAGATTTGCCCAGCGTAAAACAACATGCTGGCACGGCTATTTATGGTGGCGCGGCGCAAACGGCTAGCAGTAAAAATGCTTCGGCTGATGTTGTACCCAGTAAATCCGTCTATGCCGGACCAGCCACTCGTGCAATTGCGAGAAAGTTTGGTGTTGACTTAGCACTAGTAAAGCCTTCAGGTCCTCGTAATCGAATTCTCAAAGAGGATATTCAACAATATGTTAAAGCCCAGCTAGCTGGTAAGGGCAATAGTGGTGTTACCAGTGGAGGCATGGGAATACCTTCCATTCCAGCCGTCGATTTTAGCAAGTTTGGTGAAGTTGAAATTGTGCCGATGACCAAAGTCCATCGGGTAACGGCAGCTAATATGGCACGCAGTTGGCTCA
>JANQMK010000251.1 GCA_028280085.1 Pseudomonadales bacterium | reverse complement strand
TAGCTTCCAGTCGGCCAAATATTTGCGATGCAGATTGGTCAAAAATTCTATTCAGGGCAATAGAAGAGGCATCGGGTTGCTCAAAGCTAACCCAGCTATCAGCACCAATATTAAAGCTCTCCCAATTTAGCGTGGCTTTATTAGAATGTTGCAGCACACGCATACGTATACTGTTGCTATCTATGGACAGTGTTGCATCGCCACTGCCTACCCACTGTTGAGCGGGGACAGGCAACTCGGTAGCAGCCATCACCAAGAAACTCTGGGCCACAAAAATAACCAGTGTCACTAACGAGATAATACGTTTCTTATTTAAACAAATAGGTTGCACCTGGCTTCTCATATACTCAATACGGGTTATGGGATGTTGCTGAATTGGCCGTTGTCGCAGTCTTTTTCAATCCGTCAGTTAACGCGCATTCGCAATGAACAATCTGACAACAAAAAAATGCCCCATTACATGCGATTGTCATACTCACATGAAAAGATGACAGCTATATTAAATTTGCTAACCACGGAATAATATATTTATATGCCCACAGCAGTACGTTTTAAACAATTAACGCATGGCATATATGTAGACGAATGTAATACAACCATATGCAGCGCAAAAATATAATTCGTTTAAAAAGAGTACTTCAAACGTGCGTTTACACGTAAATCACCGCTCTCAATATCTTTGCTATCAGTAAAAGCAACCGCAGCATCGGCCGCAATTTGTAAACCCTCAAAGCCCTTAACACGGAAGCCGATACCGGCACCACCAATATCTATTTCATCCTCTTGATCACCTAGAGGTTTTTTGATTTTGGCATAAGCGCCTTCGACAAAACTCAGCAGGCGAAACTCTTTAAGAAAGTCCAGGGAGCTATCAAATAACTTAGGGGTGCGAACTTCAAAGCCGATATTAATACCATCGTCACCGAAGATTTGAGATTCGTGGTAACTGCGCACAGAGCTATTACCGCCTAGACTGAACTGTTCATTACTGATCAGCGGGCTGTCAGCCACCTGCAACTTGATACGTGTCTTGAACTGCCAATCTTTTGGTAAACGGTATGTTTGCTTAAAACTGGCATGGCCATAGAAAAAATTGGGCTGCGCTAAAAAGCGCTTGTTAGCAAATTCACTCTCACCGTTTAAGCTGTTACGCATACCGAGGTTAACCCCTACGGTATATTTATTCTTAACCTTAGCCGACTGAGTAGTAACAGAATAATTCAGTACCCACATGCCATAACTAATTTCATTAGGCTCCTCTAGAGTACCATCCTCTTGTGTAGCATCATCGACAACAGTGGATTCAATGGTGTCATCAAAATCCTTATAATCAAAACCCAACGACAGTGTATGCACAAAAGCACGTGTTGAACTCAACGGCTTCACATAGCGCATACCCAAAATCCGTCCGTTACCCACCACAGATAGTTCATCGACTGTTGCCACCTCACTATCCGAACGCACACCATAAATAGCCAAACGATCAATTCTGTTTAGAATCGGCATCAGATAAGTCAACACCGATACCTTGACCTCTTCCGTAGCCGAGGGGCTACTTTGCAACTGTAACGATAGACTGTGATCGCGCTGCCAGAGGTTTTCATAGCCGATATTGAAGCTCAAGCGTTCTCGTGTCGTATTATTGGAGTTGTGATTATTCAGCTCGATCGCGCCACTTAATGGCAGTTTATCTTTAACCTTAATATCGATATCAACATCACCCGGCGTACGCCCTGGTTTGAGAATAGGTGTGACTCGCAAATTAGCTGACCGGGCATTGACAATGCCTAGATCTCGTTGAAAACCAGGCAAATACAATGTTTGCCCGCGCTGCACCGATTTTAAATCCCGTTTTATATCACTCAGTGTGTGATATTGCGAATTGACTACTCTAAGCCGATCTACTCGCCCTTCTACCACCTCGAGCAAAACCTTACCACCGACAACATCTTGCTCAGGTAAGTTTACATACACCGCCGGATAACCCTGATCACGGTAAACCCGTTCAAGCTGTTTGGCTGCTTCCAACACATCGCTGACGGTACGCGCTGCACCCAGGTAAGGTGTTAATGCACGCTCAAGGATTTTTGCTGGTAATACCGTATTACCCGTGACTTGATATTCCCAGACACCAAATCGCGGCTCTTCGGGTTTAGCCTCATCAGATGATTTATCCGCTAGCGGCGCGTTTGCCGCTGTAGTCTCTGCTGGAACTGAACTACTGCTGCTATTACTATCGTTGCTATTATCGTTGTTATTATTATCGCTACTATCGCCTGCCGCGACAGATTCGGTATTAGCCGATGCCGTAGAATCTATCGTCGTAGAATCTAGCGTATCGTCCTTATCAATAGGATCTTGCTCAACTGCTGTAGTATTAGCAGTATTTACACTAACTGCCTCATTGTTACCACTAATGGCATTAGCAGTGTCTTTTTCACCTTCATGTTCTGCACTATTTTCTGAACTGTTTTCTTCTGCGCTATTCGAATTTGATTGAGTGAGCGTACTTGACTGACTGGACAGCGCTGACATTGGTGACTGGCTATTAAGAGCAATATTATCACTAGTAGCACTGACAACAGCATCATAGCTCGACTTTTGGTCTGTCGTATGACTAACAGCCGCTATGCTCAGCTGTGACAACACCATTGCCATCAGCAATAGAAACACTTTTAACCACATTGACTGGAAATTCTCCGCATAGCGTCGAGCAACAAAATCAGGTGGCAATTATGGCAACAGAATGTTTCAGTTTTTTTTCACTGACCATGAACCAGGCCAGTCAATGGCCGACCCATAAAAGAGGTGCCAGCCCATTGCGGGCTGGCGATATAGCCGAGGTAACGCCAGCTAAAACTTTTAGCGCTACCCGGAAAAGGTAGGAATATATAAAGGAATTAGGATCCTTCAGCAGCAGTCACGATGTTTGGAGTACGGCAGCTGTTAGGCGGTAACGTACCTGTAGAACCTTCACGTGATGCTGTCGCAACTGGGTTAGATGCATCAAATGGAATTGAAGGTGTAGCACCTGGCTTGTAAGGTAATGCTAAAGCACCAACAGCTGAACGGTTTGGATCAGCATCAGTGATGCGTGGATTCAAGCCAGCGTTAAGACCATTTAGGATAGATGGAGACGCTGCGTCATCACGAATTTTCTTCATGATTTCAAGAACGTTACCTGAGGGAGGCGCAACACCATTAATGGTCTGATCACGCCACTGCATAGATGTAGTTACGTAATCAATGTAAGTGTTGTTAGCAACATTTTGCAATGTTGGTGCCACACCATTGATAGCAACAAAACGCCAGTCATCAGAGCCTTTTTCCAGTGACTGTACACCAACGGCCCATTTGTTAGCCGCTTGCAGGTTATCCAAACAATCAGTTACATCACCAGAACCTGAATTCTCGTGAATTAACGCGATGGGCACAGCAAGTGGGAATGGATCGATTGCTACACCAACACCATCTTTTAACGCAGACGCTGCGGTATTATCAGTGGCAGGAGGAGTCGCACCAGCGGCACAAGGGTTGTTGAGGAAGATAGCATTGGCCTGAGCCTGTGTACCTGAACCCTCTACACGACGACAAACGTTAACTCGGCTGTTGCCAAGTGCAGGTCCGCCAACCACAGTATTGCTATCTGCCCAAGTAGCTAGACCAGTAGCTGTACCAGGCACGATGTAGTTTTCCCAGTTAACGAAAGCGCCAGCATAAATAGAGGCAACCATTTCTCGTGATAGAGAAGGCATATCGTCAACATCATCAGAGCCTTCAGGTAAACCTTGTGCTGCTTGAAGCACGTCACGTAGGTTTTTAGTCACTGGTACGCCAAAAGTAGTCGCATTCATCGCGAACGTATTAGCAGCGATAGCACTAAGTTCCGCTGATGTTAGCGGCACAGTACCAGGGTCACCAGGGTTGATGTCAGCACTGTCATTAGGGTCGATCAAGTTAGGACCAGTAAACAACGTTGGTTCTACGTCAGAAATACCGAAGTCAGAAGGCTGTTGGAATACATCGTTACGATCACATAACCAAACCGGCACACCATTGTCTGAACCCGCTGGGGCTGTACCACAAGGATCACCCGCAGTACCCGCTTCGATAGTCATCTGGTCAATTGATAACGCACCGGCAACAGGGCCCACACCAAAGGCTGAACCACCTCGAGAACGCTTGTGCAACATAACGCGATGATCAGAAGTCAGGCCTGGTACAGCAGACTGCTCAACAACACAATAATAAGCAGAAAACGAGCTACCTTGAGGCTTGCTGAGATCATCAGTGTAGATATCTAAGCTACCTGCACGGCAAAGGTTAGTGAAAAAGTTTTTTAGCTGCTTATCAAGAGCAGTTGCGCCTGAGCCATAAACATCAATACGGGGCAAGGCTAGGTCAGCTGCAGACTCTTGACCAGGAACAAGTGCATTGGCAGACAAGCTAACAGTAGTAGCAGCAATGGCGGCTGCTAAGGTTTTAAGTTTCATTCGAATCATTCTCCTGTTAAATACTTCTTTAACATTTACAGATTTAATGTATGACAGCTTAGCTTACGACTTACGACGACGAGCAACGGCACCCAAACCTGCTAAACCAGACACTAACAACCAAGCAGCTGCAGGTACAGGGATTGGGTTAGGCGCACCACCATTAAAAACAATCTGGCCGTTAGCCATATCAAACTGGACATTGCCAACGACTGAAGAGGTACCCGCAAATGTAGTAGGATCTAAGTTTAACCAATGAAGATTTAATAGATCACCCGCAGCACCAATAGTACCGTTAGCTAGCACCTGTCCAAAGCTATCGCCCCAAGCAGGCTCACCCGCCCAAGTATTATCAGTATTTGATGTAGCGACATAGGTATCGTTGTCAGCAGCATTACCAATAGTTGCACCAATGGTGGCAGCATGCGAATTAAACTTACTGAACGCCCCACCAAATGCAGTTATATCACCAGGTGGAGGATAGGAAGCACCGCCCGAAACCATAAAGCCGTGATTACTAAAATCGGAAAAAGAATTATTAAAGTTACTAGCAGCAGCGACGTTCCATGAAACACCGTTGAAATCCCCACCAAATACTGAAAATGCTGTTGCATCAACAGGGATAATATTGCTAGCACTGGCTTGATCAAACCTGATACCTAGATCTTGAGTATATGAAAGTTGACGTACACTGTCCCATGCAGACAGAATAAACTCACCGTTGCCAGTTTCAAAAGTAGCTCCGGTATCCCACGCTGCATTGGCAGACGCAGCTGTCAGCATCGAAGCAGCTACTAACAAAGCCTTTGTTTTTTTCATACAAAGTCTCCAGCTTAATTTAATAAAATTAGTGTTAAATGGACCGTCATAACAGTCCGTTTACAAACGACGGTTAATCGTTTGTTGATTCCCCCAATTGCGATAAAGCACCCTGCTACGTACCAACTCTCCCTATGGTCTTTGGCAAATAACAATGAACCCTATGCACGGGTTTCAATTTTTAATTTACAAAGCCTAACAAAACTAATGCTGTCAAAACGACCTGAATAAGACGGCAACAAGTATTGTATGGCATTTTTTACCCATCTATCGGACAGGTTAGTTGTCACAAATCATTCTATAGCTGCTGTGTACAACAGCTTTCTCGCTTGTTTCTCGCGACGTGCCATATTCAACAATGGTTAGATGACAATGAAGTGACGGTTTTTAGAAATATCTATGTATAGTGCATTAAAAGAAGAGATTATGGTCACATTAAAAATATTACCCCGATGCACCACCCAATATAATTACAAATGTAATACGTTTGTAATTATATTGGGTGTTTAGTGCAGCCAATGGCCTATCCCCCGAGTTTAAAACCATATGGGGGAAGTCCACTATCTATGGATGAAACGCTTAGAGCGCGATAAGTTTGTTTGGCCGCGTAAAGAGTCTAGTGGTATTGTGTGTATTGATGGTCAGCAATTGAGATTTACGGGGTCCATAAGGAGGCGATAGGAACAGCGAATATGTTTTCACTAAATGGTAAAGTACTGTCGCCATCATGTAGTAATATGCCGATATTGAAATCTTCACCACTAGCACGTTTTAATCTTTCAAGTCCTTGAAAATCCTTTTTATTAAGTGTGACAGCGAGTTTTACTTCAATCCCTATTACTTTTCTATCTAAGGTTTCTATTACTAAATCAACTTCGACCTTATCCTTGTCGCGATAGTGGTAGAAGTTGAGGGGTTCATCTATCCATGAACTTTGTTTTAGTAGTTCCGTGTAAACATATGATTCAAGAAGTGGTCCAATTAGAGTGGGATCACGATTTAGTTTTTCGAAGGTGTATCGTCGCAAAGATGTTGTTAAACCGCTGTCTATGAGGTGGATTTTAGGGGATTTAATTAATCGCTTGTTGTCATTTCTGTGCCATGCAGGCAGTGTTGATAATAAAAAAACTTGTTCTAATAAGGCAACATAACGAATAATTGTTGGTCTTGTGCAGGAACTAATTTTTGAAGAAAGGTCTTCATAATTAGATATATGACCAACACGATTTGCTAAGAGTACTAACAAATCAGACATTACACTTACGTTTTCAATTTGAGTTATTTCTTTAATGTCTTTTTGAATAATACTTTCACAATATTGTGTATACCAAACATTTCTGCGTTTGTCGGAGGTTCTGTTAATTGGTTCGGGGAATCCACCTTTTATTATTTGTTTAATAATGGTTTCTCTAATTCTTGTTTCCTTAGTTTTAGGTGCTTTTCCTTCGAGAAGACTAAGAAGAAAGCTAGAGCGCACACCTCTTATTTCTGATTCAGACAGTGGAAAAAGAGGAATTGTTTCCATGCGGCCAGCTAATGAATCCAAGATTTTTGGAAGAGTCATTGCGTTTGATGAGCCTGTTAATAAGAACCTACCGGCTTTTCGATTTTCATCTACTGATTGTTTTATACATAGGAATATTTCGGGTACTCTTTGTACTTCATCGAGAATCACTCTTGGAGCTGAAAGGTTTCGGATGTAACCAGCCGGATCGTTTTTTATGAGTGTGTAGGTGGTTAGATCATCGAAGGTAGCATAATGAGTATCGTCGGAATTAAATTCTTTCACAAGAGTTGTTTTACCACTCTGGCGAGGACCGGCGATATAGATTACGGGGGTGTCTGTTAATGCCTCTTCGATTTTTTCTTTAATGAATCGTTTGAGCATTGATTGCCTTTTCATCTAGTTTTAGCTATTTCGTCCAATTGTATACTATAAAGCGTCTATTAGTATATAAAATGTCGTCTAGAAGAATAA
>JANQMK010000226.1 GCA_028280085.1 Pseudomonadales bacterium | reverse complement strand
GCATCGATTATTCATCCATTGTTACATGAAAATACTTCAGATATATCAGGGCAGCGCTTTACCTCAAGGTTCACGGGTGAAGAATTTTTCTTAAATGATCATCAGATAAGAGGTCAAAAAGTTTTCCCTGGTGTTGGCTATCTCGAAATGGCAAGGGTTGCTGTGGCGAAGATGACTGGTCAAGTGAATGCCAATCATGGAGTTCAACTGCGTGATGTTATTTGGCTACGCCCAATTGCCTTCAATAGTGGAACCAAAGATGTACATATCAGTTTGATAGCGGAGCGGGATAACAGGATTCGTTACCGAATCTATACCCAAACAAGCGAGGAGGAAACGGTTCACGTACAAGGTGCTGCGTATATTGGGCGTGCTAATCTTTCAGCCAATCAACTAACCACTAGTGACCGACACCAGCTTGATATAGCAGCGATCCGATCTGACATGAATCGGGGCAGATTAAGTGCTGAGAGCTGTTACCAAACATTCCACACTTTGGATATAAAATATGGTTTAACACATCAATGTATTCAAGAAATATTTTGTGGGCAGCATCAAATTCTCGCCCGGCTAGCACTGCCTCCATCCATTCGAGGAACACAGGGCCAGTATGTACTGCATCCAAGCTTGTTGGATAGTGCATTGCAGTCGTACATTGGTCTGATGTTGGACCCTGCAAGGGCGGACAATGAGTTAATAGCCGACAAGGCTCCACCGATAAAACCGAGTTTACCTTTTGCCGTAAAGTCCGTAGAGATTATCAGCCCTTGTACGCCTGATATGTACGCTTGGGTACGTTATTCAAAAGATGAACTTTCATCAACCACACTCGCGCAAGATAAGCTACGGCAGTTAGATATTGATCTTTGTGACCTAGAGGGTAGGGTGTGTATTGCAATACGAGGTTGCACCTTTAAAGCTATAGAAGATGTACCTGGCTCTTTATTAGAAAAAGACGGGTCAAGGCAAGATTCATCGACACAAAGTATGCAAATCTCCATACCCAAAACCTTAGAATCACCTGCAGTTCATGCTGATGGGCAGATAAACCTCCATAAATTGGTACCCGTATGGAAGCCTATTGCCAGTGAACTACATCATGCGGTTGAAGTTTCTGCTGATACGCATGTGTTGTTGATCGGCTCCGACTGTACGCAGTATGATTGTGTTAAGGACCATTTTAGCTGGGTTCAAGCGTGCTTCCCAACGGCTGATCTATTGACATTGCCCAAGCGGGCGGCGATAGAAACTATTCAACAGGAATTGGAAAATATCCCATTCGATCAACTGTTTTGGATTGCGCCTGATGTGATTCAAAACAATACCAAACAAGATACTGTTGTTTTAGATACTGTTGCTTTAGACCCAATTGCTCAGCAAGAGCAAGGTGTGTTGCAGATTTTCCGACTAGTAAAAGCGCTGTTGAATATAGGGTATGGCGACAAGACTTTAGCGTGGACAGTGGTCACCGGCAATACCCAATCTGTTGGAAAAAACCAACCTGTAGCACCCACCCATGCAGGCATCAACGGCTTGATGGGTAGCTTGGCAAAGGAATTTCCCCATTGGAAGTTGCGTCTGTTAGACATTGACTCGTTAAACTCGGTTTCGGCCAAAGCCTGTAGCTCGCTACCTTGGGGGTTACAGAATAGTGGTCTGGCTCTTCGCAATCAAAATTGGTATCGACAAACCTTAGTTCGCGTGCGGTCGATAGGTGAAGGAATACCGCTATACAGAAAAGAGGGGGTTTACGTTGTTATAGGTGGTGCTGGCGGCATTGGTGAAGCCTGGAGCCGCTTTATGATTGAGCACTATCAAGCCAACATTATTTGGATAGGGCGGCGTGAAAAAGATGCAACCATTGAGAAAAAAATCCAGACGCTGTATGAAGCTGAAGGCAATGTACTTGGCAAAGTCCCCCTATATATAGCAGCTGATGCAAGGCAGGCAAATGCCTTACAGAAAGTATTTGAGGACATCAAGTCAAGTTACCCTAATATCCACGGTGTCGTCCATTCAGCAATCGTACTGCAAGACCAAATCCTCGCTAATATTGATGAGCAGCGATTTGCTGAAAGTCTAGCGGTAAAAGTAGATGTGAGCGTAGCGATGGAACAGGTTTTTGGCCATCAGGACCTAGACTTTATGCTGTTCTTTTCTTCCATGCAATCATTCTTCAAGGCGCCAGGGCAAGCAAATTATACCGCTGGTTGTACTTTCAAAGACAGTTTCGCGCGCTTATTGGATCAACGGCATACATACCCGGTGAAAACTATTAATTGGGGATATTGGGGAGCAGTTGGGGTAGTGGCCAATACATTTTATCAAGAAAGAATGGCACAAGCAGGGATTGGCTCCATTGAATCTGCTGAAGCGATGGAAGTTCTACAGAGCTTTGTCAATGCCAGTTTTAACCAAATGGCATTGATAAAAACCACGAATACTGAGGCAATACAGCAGTTAGGACTACAAGAAGAAATTATTCACTATCCAGCGGTTATAGATTCCGCGTTGGATAAAGCTGTGAAATCCCTCTCTCAGGAAACAGTCGTAGCAGAAGAGTTCGATTTGGAAGGAGCATATGATGTTTAGTTTAGATTCATCGGTTAACAAAACGATAAACTCCTTACTCGAAGATATACTCTGTTCTACGTTAGCATCTTTAGGGTTGCTCGATCAAAGTACTGACAAGACACGCGAGCTGCCGATGGTACCATTACCGGAACCTTTTTTTCAGCGCTGGTTGGATACCAGTATTCGCTATTTGCAACGACGGGAATTGCTCAGTCCAACGAGGGTTTTTACACAAGAAATAGCTGAGCTATCGACGTTATGGCAAACCTGGGAAGCAGAGAAAATGGACTGGGCATGTACCCCTGGCCAAAAAGCGCATATCACACTACTAGAGCGGTGCTTGAAAGCTCTACCAGAAATATTAACGGGCAAAAAATTTGCTAAAGAAGTGGTTTTTCCAAACTCATCGATCACACTGGTAGAAGAGATTTATCGAGAACATCCGGTATTTGATTATTTTAATGAGGCGCTTGCGAGTACGTTGGTGCAGATGATTAGGCATGTTTTGCTATCTGACAGGGGTAGACAACTTCGCATTGTTGAAATCGGGGATGGTATAGGGAGTACCACTCAAAAAGTATTATCCGCGCTGCAAGCGTTTTCAGAAAACGTCGAAGAGTATCGCTATGCAAATCTATCAACAGCTCTCGTCTACCACGATGAAAAGTGTCATCGAGACATCTTGCCAGTATTTACTACTACAGTTTTTGATGTGTCTCGACCTTTAGAAGACCAGGCGATTAAACCTGGTCACTACGACATTGTTATTGCTGCGAATATTCTACATACCACACCTAATGTAAAGCAAACTCTGCGTTTGGTAAAGGATACACTCAAACCGCAAGGTATTCTCTTGCTCAATGAGCTGAGTGAATGGTCTTTATTTTCTCATCTCACTTTTGGCTTATTAGACGATTTGTGGTTGTATGAAGACGCCTTGCTGCGTCTCAATAACAATCCAGCCTTAGCCCCTAAGACACTACAAACCGTTTTAGAGGATACTGGGTTTGAGTCAGTCTTTTCACCTACCAAAAAAAATCATCAACTTGGACAACAGATCGTCATCGCGAACAGTAACGGTGTTGTCATTCAGCCTATTGCCAAACCTATCGAAAAGGCGTTAGAAAATCGCGGTATCACTCACCGGCATGCTTCCATAAAACAATTTTCAGCAAAACAGCCTTCAGTGAGAGAAACCTCAGTAGAGCAAAAAACACCGCTGAATTCTGCTGATCTTCAGCAAAATCTACGCGAAAAAAGTATCGGCTATTTTAGACGCTTACTTGCATCTTCATTAAAGATGTCACCGCAACAGTTTGAACCCTATAAACCTTTCGCAGAGTATGGCTTAGACTCCGTTATTGTAATTGAGTGGACTGATCGACTGAGAACCTTATTTCCTGAGATAACGAGCACATTATTTTTTGAAGTGCAAACACTCGATGGCCTGGTAGATTATTGTTTACAGAATTGGCGAACGGAATTGCTTACGCTTTTTCAAGAGGAAATGATGGCTTCAGATCATGTTTCTCAGTTAGCCGTTTCCGCTCCACTTACCTCTGCTTCTGTCGGTCAAGAAAGCCAAATAGGAAATGACGAGATAAGAGAAAACCTCTGGCCATTTTCTACAAGCAACTCTTATTTTGCTTCAAAGGAGAGCTATTCAACTATTGATGTGGCCGTCATTGGTATGAGTGGCCGTTATCCCAAGTCGAAAAATTTGTTGGAGTTTTGGCATAATCTAGTCAATGGTGTCAATTGTATTAGTGAAATCCCGAGCGATCGCTGGGATTGGCAAACATACTATAATCCAGAAAAAGGTAAATTAGGAAGCAGTTATACCAAGTGGGGTGGATTTTTAGAAGATATCGATAAATTTGATGCTCTGTTTTTTCAAATTTCACCGAAGGAGGCGGAACGTCTCGACCCGCAAGAACGTCTATTTTTGGAAGTGGCCTACCACGCCGTAGAAGATGCTGCGTATACGCCTCAGACCCTATCATTAACTCGCAAAGTCGGTGTGTTTGTCGGTGTCATGAATGCACAATACACACCTCAACCTGCTCATTATGCTATTGCTAATCGTGTGTCGTATATATTCGATTTGCAGGGGCCTTCTATTGCTGTAGACACCGCCTGTTCGTCTTCTTTAACCGCCGTACATCTAGCACTTGAGAGTATCTATAGTGGCGCTATCGAATGCGCAATCGTCGGTGGTGTCAATTTGATAGTCGACCCAGCCCACTATCTGAGCCTAACATCCATCACGATGTTATCAGCTAACAATAAATGTAAAGCTTTTGGCGATAACGCAGACGGCTTCGTCGATGCCGAGGGTGTCGGTGCTCTAGTGATAAAACCGCTAAAGGAGGCAGAGCAGTCGGGTGATAACATTTACGGCGTACTGAAAGGTAGCGCCGTAAACGCTGGCGGTCGGACTAACGGTTTCACTGTGCCTAATCCAAAAGCACAAGCTGATTTAGTTGCTAACGTATTGCAGCGCAGTGGCGTTAAGGCAATACACCTAAATTATATCGAAGCACATGGTACGGGAACTGCATTAGGTGACCCTATCGAAATTGCTGGCTTGACCCGCGCTTTTCAAGAAACTACCCAGGAAAAGCAATTTTGTTCGATTGGCTCGGTAAAAACAAATATCGGCCATTGTGAAAGCGCCGCGGGAGTGGCTGGGCTGACTAAGATTCTATTACAACTCAAACACGGCATGTTGGTACCATCGCTCCATGCTAATGTACTCAATCCAGAAATTAACTTTAGCCGTACGCCTTTTTACGTACAGCAAGATCTGGATCAGTGGCAACCTCCGCAGCACGATATCAACGCGGAGCAGCAGAAGATGCCTCGCACGGCAGGGATTTCTTCATTCGGTGCGGGTGGTGCTAATGCACACATTATTGTTCAAGAATACATAGCAAGTACATCTCAAGACAAGGTATGCGCCCCATCGGTATCTGTTTGTGAACCTGTCATGATACCGCTTTCTGCCAGGACGGAACATCAACTGAACGATATTGTTGCCCAGCTTGTTCATTGGCTAGAAAATGTCGCAGACAATATCAGCCTAGCAACAATAGCTTATAACTTACAAGTTGGGCGTGTTGCATTAGATCAGCGACTCGGTTTGTTAGTATCATCGGTAGCAGAGTTGCAAAGCAAGTTGAAGCAACATCAAGCAGGCGAAGTCGTTATTTCCCATCTTTATCGCGGCGAAGCAAAAAAGAACAAAGAAATATTGTCACATTTTGCTGCTGATGAAGATATGAAACAGACTGTCGATCAGTGGTTTGGCAAAAAGAAGTACTCAAAGCTTCTCGATTTATGGACAAATGGCTTGGAATTAGACTGGGGCAGATTATATGGTGACGTAAAACCGAGACGCATAAGTTTGCCCACCTATCCTTTTGCCAAGGAGAGACATTGGATTACTGATATTGGTGCACTCAAAGCTCAACGTCAGCACCTATCCAGCCAATCAGCCACAGAGGTAGGGTTTATTCATCCGCTGCTCCATGAAAATACCTCCAATTTATCCGAGCAACGTTTTACTTCCAGATTAACCAGCGGGGGATACCTTGGCAACAATCAACGGGGTAAAGGAGAGCAACTTTTTCCGGGGCTAGCCTTTCTCGAAATAGCGCAAGTGGCTGTTACCATGTCGGGGCGCTCGCCGGCAATACAGGGAGAGGATACTTATATCAGACTTAGCGATGTGGTGTGGTCCCCACCGATTCTACTGAATAATATCGCGAAAGAAGTGCATACAGGGTTATTTGAGCAAGCGAGCGGAAAAATCCACTTTGAAATTTATAGCAGTTCCTCAGAACAAAGTGAGGAACGGGTACTTTGTCAAGGTGTTGTCGAAACGAAACAAAGGCTCCGTCAAGGTGAAAATTCAAGTGAAAGATTGGATAACCTTAGTCCCACTGATAATCTTGATATCGACAAGATCCAGTCTGAAATGACCAACGACGTTTGGGATGCCAATCACTGTCGCAAGGTATTTAAAGCGATGGAAATAATCTATGGAGAAAAATGTCAGACTATAGAGACCATTTATCGAGGTGATAACCAATTACTTGCTAGGCTTTCGCTACCGGTAGCGCTAAATAATGAACGCAATAATAAATATATCTTGCATCCAGTTTTGCTGGATAGCGCATTGCAGTCTTCTGTCGGGCTAATGTGGCACTCAGCTTCGTTTGCCAATGCTAGTCGAGCCACAACGTCCGTGGCTATAGCAAACTGGCAGCCAACGTTACCTTTTACCTTGGAATCTGTAGATATTATTCGTCCTTGCACAGCCAGCATGATTGCCTGGGTACGTTATTCAGACCGCGAACTTATTGCCAATAACCAACAATCTGAAATAAATAAATCTGCATTAAGCAAAGGGCAAAAGCTGGATATAGATCTCTGCGATGCCCAGGGAAATCTATGCATCAGCGTAAAGGGTCTGTCTGCCAAATACTTACATGAAGACAATGAATATGAAAACAATGAATATGAAGACAATGAACAGAATGAAAAGCTTGAAACTGATCACAGGCTAGCACTATCTACTACTAGTCCAACTACGACTAGCCCAACGATATCTATTCCAGCGGCGACTCTTCAAAAAACATCACCGACTATTGATGAGCCATGGCTACAACAGAAAATGCTTGATAAAGTCAAACAGTTGTTCGGCGAAGTGATTAGTTTGCCTGCTTCTCAGATTGATGAATATGAGGCGTTAGAGTCTTACGGTATCGACTCTACTATGATTGCTCAGCTCAATCAGAATTTAGTTGTTGTATTTGGCAATATATCAAAGACACTGTTCTTTGAATACCAAACCTTAAACGATCTTAGTAGGTATTTTGTTAAAGAATATACTGATGACTGCTTGCGTCTGATAAAACTTGAAGGCGTAAAAGAAAAGCTCCGTTGGAATGATGACCAATCTCCAGACACTTTAGTACACTGGCCTGAACTGTCTTCCTTAAGACCACTAGCGAACTCTTCGCGAGGCACACTTACAGATATTTTCTCTACACAATCGGAACCTATAGCCATTATCGGTATTAGCGGAGTTTATCCTCAAGCTGATACGCTTGAGCAATTTTGGCAAAACTTAGTGGACGGTAAAGATTGTATTACAGAAATACCTTCAACGCGTTGGTCACTGGAAGGGTTCTATCATGCGGATAGAAAAGAGGCGGTGGAATATGCGAAAAGTTACAGTAAATGGGGTGGGTTTATCGCTGATTTTGCAGATTTTGATCCCCTGTTTTTTGCTATTTCACCTAAAGATGCACTGAATATGGATCCACAGGAACGCCTATTTATGCAGGTGGCTTGGAATACATTGGAAGATGCAGGCTATACGCGGAAAATGTTGGCGGAACAACATCAGCGGGAAATGGGTGTTTTTGCAGGTATTACCAGAACAGGCTTTGAACTCTACGGACCAGAATTGTGGCAACAGGGCAAAACCTTATTTCCTTACACCTCCTTTGGGTCCTTAGCTAATCGTGTTTCTTATTTTTTGAACGTGCTGGGACCAAGTATGCCGGTTGATACGATGTGTTCATCTTCATTAACTGCTGTGCATGAAGCGTGTGAGCATATTCGACGGGGGGAATGTCAGCTGGCCTTGGCTGGAGGTGTAAATCTTTTTCTGCATCAATCAAATTACATCGGTCTCTGCGCGATGCAGATGTTGTCAGAAGAAGGTCGGTGTAAAAGTTTCGGTTTGGGGGGTAACGGTTATGTACCCGGTGAAGGTGTCGGTGCCATTCTACTGAAAGTCTTGTCGGCGGCCGAGCGAGACCGGGATGTAATTCATGGTGTTGTGCGAGCGACTCAGGTCAATCACGGTGGTAAAACTAATGGTTATACGGTTCCAAATCCAACAGCCCAGGCGACATTGATTCGCGCTACCTTAGATAAAGCCGGTATTGATGCTCGGCACATCTCTTATATTGAAGCCCATGGCACCGGAACCGCCTTAGGTGATCCGATAGAGATTACTGGCTTAACACAAGCATTTCGCTCACAAACAGCAGATGTTGGTTTTTGTAGAATAGGCTCAGTAAAATCTAATATAGGGCATTTAGAAGCAGCTGCCGGTATTGCCGGGCTGACTAAAGTGATTTTACAGATGAAACACCAACAGGTGGTTTCAAGTTTGCATACCGAATCGCTGAATCCCGATATTGACTTCGACGCGACGCCATTTGTTGTCAATCGGTCATTACAACCCTGGCCCAGAGTGAAGATTGCCGGCAAAGAAATTCCTCGCTTAGCGGGCCTGTCGTCTTTTGGTGCTGGCGGTTCCAATGCACATGCCATTATCGAAGAATATTGTGTAGATCACAG
>JANQMK010000170.1 GCA_028280085.1 Pseudomonadales bacterium | reverse complement strand
ATGCCGTGAATATTTCATGTAATATACCATAATTAAAATGTAAGCCCCGGAAACTGATAGAAAAATGGGAATTTTGGGTCTCTTTGAAAAGAAAGCGCCAGCGGTACTTGGCCTAGATATTAGCTCTACGTCCGTGAAGTTGCTAGAGCTGAGCAAAAGTGGCAGCCGTTATCGTGTTGAAAGCTACGCGGTGCAAACATTGCCTCCTAATGCAGTTGTTGAGAAAAACATCAATGACGTTGAAGGGGTCAGTGAGGCCGTGCGTATTGCTGTGAGTCATTCAAAAGCAAGAATCAAAAATGCTGCCGTTGCGGTGGCTGGTTCTGCTGTGATTACCAAAATTATTGAAATGCCGTCTGGTATGAATGATGATCAAATGGAATTGCAGATCTCGGTTGAAGCAGATCAATATATTCCGTATCCACTGGATGAAGTCTCGATTGATTTTGAGGTCCAAGGGGCGTCAGAAGCCAACCCGGAACAGGTTAATGTGCTGTTGGCAGCATGCCGGCGCGAAAATGTCGATTTACGGGTTGATGTGCTTGAACTAGCTGACTTAGTGCCAAAAGTTGTTGACGTTGAAGCTTATACTATGGAACGCGCTTTTAGCTTGGTTGCCGCGAGTGTTGAGGAACATGATGGCCAGACCGTCGCTATATTAGATATTGGTGCCACCATGACAACGTTGAGTGTGTTAACAGATGGCAAGACTATCTATACTCGTGAACAGCTCTTTGGCGGCAAACAACTGACAGAAGAAATCCAGCGTCGTTACGGCCTTTCGGCGGAGGAAGCCGGCTTAGCAAAAAAACAGGGCGGTTTGCCTGATGATTATGAAAGCGAAGTGTTAGAACCGTTCAAAGATGCGGTTGTACAACAGGTCACTCGCTCACTACAGTTCTTCTTTTCATCCAGCCAATACAATGACGTTGACCATATTTTGTTGGCTGGTGGTGTTGCGTCAATGGAAGGGCTGAGTCAAGTGGTTCAAGAAAAACTTGGTACGCCGACTTCGGTGGCTAACCCGTTTAGTGACATGTCTATTTCGCCCAAGGTAAATGCCATGGCGTTAAGTAATGATGCACCGGCGCTGATGATAGCTTGTGGATTGGCTATGAGGAGTTTCGACTAATGGCTAGAATTAATCTGTTGCCATGGCGTGAGGAGCAGCGTGATCAGCGACAGAGGGAATTTATCTCGGTGTCATTGGGCGTTGTGGTGGTTGCTTGTGGTTTGTTGTATTTAGGGCATCTCAATGTCGGTTCAAAGATTGAAGCGCAAGAAGCGAGAAATAGTCTCATCAATAAAGAGATAAAACGCATGGCCGAGAGCGTTAAAGAAATCGATGAGTTGAAAAGGAAAAAAGAAGAATTGCTCGCTCGGATGGAAGTCATTCAGTCTTTACAGGGTAATCGGCCCATAATTGTACGTGTGTTTGATGAGATGGTAAGAACTATACCCGATGGCGTTTTCTACACTCAGCTATCGCGATCGGGTAAATTGATAGAGTTAAGTGGTATAGCCGAATCAAATAATCGGGTGTCGAGCTTAATGCGCAGATTGGATAACTCAGATTGGTTTGTTCGCCCTAATTTAACGTCGGTGAGCGCCAACACTGAGCATGGGGCCCAATCGAATAGTTTTAAGATGAAGGTTGAAATTACTAGCCCTCCTGCTGAGGAGGTGACAGATGACGTTTAATGAATTTCTTGAGAATCTTAACGATTTTGATATTAATGACATTAATTTTGAGAATATCGGCAGCTGGCCATTGGTTGCTAAAGTATTTATTTGGTCGTTAATATTCTGTGCGGTTTTGGGTGGCGGTTATTGGTTTCACGTTAAAGAGTTACAGGCTGACCTGGCGAAGCAGACGGCGAGTGAGGAGAAGTTACGAAAAGAATTTAAGATTAAGGCCCAGCAGGCGGTAAATTTGGATGCCTACAAGCAGCAAATGCGCGAAATGGAAGAGTCATTTGGTGCATTATTGGCCCAGTTGCCCAGTGACACCGAGGTGCCTGGGCTGCTAGAGGATATCACGAATAAAGGCCTCGAGAGCGGTTTAGTTTTCCATTCAATCCTGTTGCAGGATGAGAAGAGCGAGGAGTTCTATATAGAGTTGCCAATAGAAATTATTGTAGAAGGGGCCTATCATGAGCTTGGTGCGTTCGTCAGCGGTGTTGCTGGCATGCCACGAATTGTGACATTGCACGACTTTTCTATGGAACCAACGACTAACTCGGCATTAAAAATGTCGATAACTGCAAAGACATATCGGTATAAGAACGATGAATCTTAAGCGTTCAAGTTGTGCGGTAGTTAAGCTATTTTTGGGTATGGCTGTAGTACAGTTACTGGGTTGCAGCGCCAAGCCTAGTAATGAAGACCTGCTTGTTTTTATTGAAGAGGTTAAAGCCCAGCCGAAGATGCAAATTGAGCCTTTACCGCCTTTTAGGCCCTATAAGGCCTTTACATACAGTGCGACGGCGCTGCGTGGCCCTTTTGATGTGCCCGTTAAAGTGCAGAATTTGCCGATTAAGAAAGAGGCTAGCAGTGTCAAGCCCGATTTCAATCGGCCTAAAGAGTTTTTGGAAGAGTTCGCATTTGGCTCACTATCTATGGTTGGCACCATCTCTCAGAATAGTGAGCTATGGGTGCTAATTAATGCCGGCGCGGGCGGAATTTTTAGAGTGAAAGAAGGTAACTACTTGGGTAAAAATCATGGCAAGATAGTTAACGCCACTGAAAATCAGATTGATGTCGTTGAAATTGTTCCTAATGGTACTGATGGTTGGATACAACGTCCTAGAACGATCAAGTTGCAAGGAAATTAGGAATAGAGTTTACGGTAAGTATTACGCGGTAGTATTGGAACGGCATACGCTAGCCGGAGAGATTATAGATGCCTTTTAATATAACTAAATATGGCCATATTATATGGTTGGAGATTAAGACATTGCGGAAAATTATTTTACCTTTTGTCGCGGTAATATTGGGCCTGCTGAGCTTTACGACATTTGCTAATACCGTTACTTTGACGGATATAAAATTTGGTGCCTTACCGGGTAATCGCTTTGAAATTCGTATGGATTTTGACGGTGTTCCGCCTGTACCGAAAGAATATACTATCGAAAAACCAGCTCGTATTGTGCTTGATTTGCCCAATACGCGTAGCGCGCTAAAGCGTAAAAAACATGTCCTGTCATTTGGCAATGCTAAAAGCGTTATCGTCATGGAAGGTAGTGGACGTACTCGGGTTATTGTGAATCTTGTTGAATTAGCCCCGCATAAAAGTAACGCCGAAAGTAACAGCTTGATTGTTGGCGTTGGTGCCGAACAAGTGAAAGATTTTATCAAACGCCCGGATGAGACTATTACCGAAAAAGTACTCGGCGGTCAGGAGCTTATTGGCATTTCTAATATCGACTTCCGTCGCGGGGAGGGAGGTGAAGGTAAAGTACTCGTAGTGCTGGAAGATCCTAGCGTGGATGTGGATGTCAGCTTTGATCACGGTAAAATAAAGTTGGATTTTGCCGGTACTACATTACCTGATCGGTTGCGTCGCCGCTTAGATGTTAAGGATTTTGCTACCCCCGTACAGGAAATCGAAGCTAACTCTGCCAATGGCGTGACTACGATTGAGGTGCAGCCGATAGGGGACTATGACTATTTGGCGTATCAGGCCGACAATGATTATGTGCTTAGCGTTAAGCCCTTGTCCGAGCAGGAAATTAGAGAGAAGAAACAAAAATTTGCTTTTGTTGGTGATAAGTTATCGCTAAATTTCCAAGATATTGAAGTGCGTTCAGTATTGCAATTAATTGCGGATTTTACCGATTTGAACTTGGTTGCTAGTGACACCGTGAGCGGCAAAATTACTTTGCGTTTGCAGAATGTGCCGTGGGACCAAGCCCTTGATTTAATATTAAAGACCAAAGGCTTGGATAAACGGCAAGTCGGTAATGTGCTGCTGATTGCACCAGCCGCAGAGATTGCTGAGCGGGAGCGTCAGGAGATTCAGACCAATAAGCAAATCCAAGAGCTCGCACCGCTGAGAATGGAATATATTCGCGTGTTGTATGCAGATGCCCGCACTATATACGATGCATTCATAGGAGAATCAAGTGACGATGGTGGCGTATTATCTGATCGCGGTAGTATCATACTTGATGAGCGGACCAATTCTTTACTGATTACTGAAACCGATAAACAGCTGCAAGAGCTCAGAAAGATCATTACGCTGATTGATATCCCTATTCGTCAGGTTATGATCGAGGCGCGTATTGTGGTCGCTCAGTCTGACTTTACGCGTGAGTTGGGTGTTGATTGGAATCTCGATGAACACACGTCCGGTCCAGCGTTTAACAATGGCGGCGTGTTTTTGGGTGGCTCCGGTAACCCGGGCCAAGGTCCCGATATCAATTTGGGTGCGGGTGCTCCAACTAGCACGGTGACGTTGGGCTTTCGTGAAGGCAATTACTTGCTTGATCTTGAGTTGTCGGCCTTGGAAAATTCTGGCAATGGTGAAGTCGTGTCACAACCTAAGATCATTACTGGAGACAAGCAAACCGCTTCGATTGAATCGGGTACTGAGATTCCTTTCCAAGAGGCATCTGCCAGTGGTGCCACGGCGACTTCCTTTAAAGAGGCTGTTTTAAAGCTAGAGGTTACGCCGCACATAACGCCGGACGATCGTATTATCATGGATCTGGTCATCAATCAGGATGAAGTGGGTGAGTTTGACCTGGCCAGTGGTATTCCCACCATTGATACAACTGAGCTGAGAACTCAGGTTCTGGTCAGTAACGGAGAGACCATTGTACTCGGGGGAGTATTTAAAATGAGTGAAGTTAACTCTGTTCGAAAAGTACCTTTCTTGGGTGACATACCTTATGTTGGCCAGCTGTTTACCCAAAACAGTACCAACACAGAAAAGGTAGAAACCCTGATCTTTATTACACCGCGTATATTAGCTGATCGAGTTATCGACTAGTTGTCATATTAGGTGCAGTTTTAAAGTTTCATGAAGAAAAAGCAAAATGTTATTCTTGTGGGCCCCATGGGGGCGGGCAAGACGACCATTGGTCGTTTTCTAGCTGGTGAACTGAATTTAGAATTCTTCGATTCTGATAGAGAGATTGAAGAGCGCTGTGGCGCGGATATTTCGTGGATATTTGATGTAGAAGGAGAATCGGGCTTCCGACGCCGGGAAACCGAAGTGATCGATTTACTCACGCAGCGTGATGGCGTTTGTATCGCGACTGGTGGGGGCGTGGTGATGGTGCCAGAGAATCGCGGCTATTTGATGTCACGTGGTATCGTGGTTTATCTAAAAGCCTCTATTGATCAGCAGGTCAAGCGAACGAGTAGAGATAAAAAACGGCCGCTATTGCAAACCGATGACCCTCGCAAAACACTACAAGACCTGATGATTTGTCGAGATCCGCTTTATACCGAGGTGGCTGATATTATTGTTGAACCCAATGATAATAACCCCAGGGCAGTAGCTCAACAGATTGTCCGCCTATTGAATGATGTTGATTGATAACAACAGATAACGTAGCTTCAGTGAAACCGCCAATGTCATTCTATCGTAGCCGCTAGGCTTTACTTATAACTGTATTTTGATATTCACGGTGCTTTTTAGAGACACTGAGTTGTAATAATGATTATGTCCCAAACTGATAATAGTAGTAACAAAGATCTTGTCATTTTACAGGTTGAATTAGGCCTTAGAGGTTATCCAATCACCATAGGGCGTGGATTGCTATCACAGGCTGATAAATTAACTGACCATGTGGTAGGTCGCCAGGTATTGATTGTGACCAACGAGACCGTAGCCCCGCTTTATTTGGGCCGGGTTAAACAGAGTTTGTCGGGGTTTAACGTTGACGAGGTTATTTTACCTGATGGTGAAGCACATAAAAATTTGGCAACATTAACCCGCCTATTCGATACCTTGTTAGAAAAAAAACATAATCGTACAACGACGTTGGTTGCATTAGGCGGTGGTGTGGTTGGCGATATCACAGGTTTTGCCGCTGCGGCCTATCAACGTGGTGTGGCGTTTATTCAGCTGCCGACAACGCTGCTGGCGCAGGTGGACTCATCCGTTGGTGGCAAAACGGGGGTTAACCATCCCCTAGGCAAAAATATGATTGGCGCTTTTTACCAGCCCCGCGCCGTGATAATTGATACTGAAAGCTTGTTGACATTGCCTGATAGAGAGCTGTCAGCGGGTATTGCTGAAGTTATTAAATATGGTTTGATTGCAGATAGTGAACTTTTCAATTGGCTAGAGAAAAATATTGACTCACTCTTAGCCCGCGATTTGGACGCGTTGCGCTATGTGATACATCGCTCATGCCGTATCAAGGCGGATGTTGTTGCGCAAGATGAAAAGGAAAGTGGTTTACGTGCTATCCTCAACTTGGGTCATACTTTTGGCCATGCGATTGAAACAGGTCTAGGCTACGGTCAATGGTTGCACGGTGAAGCTGTGGGTGCTGGTATGGTGATGGCTTGCGACCTGTCTGTTAGGCAAGGTTGGCTTGACAGTGCTGATGCCGCGCGTGCGAAACACTTAATTGCACGTGCAAAATTGCCAGTTCTATCTCCAGAATCAATGACTTGCGCCGATTACTTGGCCCATATGAGTCTTGATAAAAAAGTCGTAGATGGTCAAATTCGCTTAGTTTTGCTCGAGCGTTTAGGTAAGGCGGTCATCACTGGTGATGTGCCCCATGAGCAAATTAAGGCAACACTGATTGACTGTGGTGCTTCTGTCGATTAGTGGATGACCATTTGTCTTGGTGAAAATCCCGTGTCTTGCTACACTATCTTGGCTAACGGGCTCGACTAACGAACTCGACGAACAGAGTGCCCGATTAATGGAGCGAGGGTAGCCTCAGCTAGCGCTTAGATCTAGTTAACCTGCTTTAACTACCCCGTCTTTCTTTAAACGGTTGTAGTTGGTTAAAAAAACTGTTTGGCCCGTTGCCTAAAAGAATCCTTGTTAAATAGGCACATTTATCTTTTGTCAACATGCACTAAGCTAGTTCAGATCAAATAAAATAAATAATTAATAGATGCTAGCCTCAACTAATGCCGTCGATTGATACATCTGATTTAAATTAGTACCGGCACAAGACTGGCTCGAAAAAGGACACACCATGGAAAATGAGATAGAGGATACGCCGGTTAGGGTTCCGGCTAAGAATTATCTCACCTACTATGAATTAGAAATCGACCCGTTTGATGATCGCATTAGCGAGGGGCTTTTCTATCCCGGTGCTAAACGCCAGCAGGTCTTAGACCAACTGCTCCATTTAAGTCGCTATAGTGCCAGTTTGCTATTAGTGACAGGGCCGCGTGGCAGTGGCAAAACAACACTAAAAAATATATATACCACTAGCATTGAGCATGATGATACGAAGATTGCCACGGTATATTCGACATTGCTAATGGGCTGTGATCAGCTGCTTGCTGAAATTTGTCAGGCATTGCGATTGCCGCTTGCCTTTGAGGGTAACATAGAAAATGAATTATTGGACACACTGATCGACTATGTGCGAGCACAAAGCGATAGATCGCACAGCGTGATAGTGATTGTCGATGACGCGCAGGACCTCAGTGATGCGGCTATGTCGGTTCTATCTGAGTTGTGTTTGCGTTGTCTGTCTCGTGGCATAGACGCATTACATCTAGTGTTGTTTGGCGACTCTGATTTAGCGGGCAGGATCGCTTCTCCATTATGGGACGACCTGATGTTATATCACGTGGAATTAAAGAACTTTAATATCAGTGAAACCGCTGAATATTTGAATTATCGCTTGGATACCGCGGGCTACAATGGTGCTAGTCCATTCAGTTTTAAACAGATAGAAAACATCTATGCGCGTTCGCGGGGTAATCCGAAAAAGGTTTTACAGGCCGCACGAGACGTGCTGCTTGCTACCATAGCACCTGACGACGTCCTTCGTCGTCAGTTACCGTGGCTACACATAGCCGCTGCTGTCATACTGCTAATCAGTTTTATGGCTTATTTTATGCTTGATGAAGAGGACGACATCAGTGTTGCAAAGACACTGGTGGAAGCAGAGTTCAATCCGCCTTTAGTGACCCCAGCGACAACAACTGTAATAGACACGGCGGCTGTTGAAGAAGAGCTGGTATCTCCATTAGATGTCGCGTCATCTAATGTGCCTGTATCTAAGAGTGATATGCTGCAACGACTGTCGTTAGCTGAAAAGCAATTAAATAGTGGTGCTATAACGGTACCCGCTGAGTCCGAAACAAAATCGAATATTGGTGGGGATGCGGTCACAAATACGGGTGTTCAGTCAACTGAAGCTACTATAGCTAGCCAAGATCAGCAAGGCGCTAACACCGATATTGATCTAGTGGGAGCTAATAGTAATGCACTGCCTGACGAGAAAAGCACGCCAGTTTCCCATTTGCCTGCTAATGATAACCTAGTTAAGAACGATACGCTTGTTAAGCCAACGGTGGTTGACGGCAACAAGAAAGAAAAGCAGGCAAACACCTCGCCTAACGCGGGGGAGCAGGCTTTGATGTCCATTGATAAAGGTGACTACACCTTACAACTGTTAGGCTCTCATTCAGAAGCCAGAGTCAATACTTTCATCAAACAACAAACCAATCAATCGCTATTTTATTATTTCCGGACTTACTTTAAGGGTAAGCCCTGGTTTGTTGTTACCTATAATCATTTTAAAAATGAAGCGTTGGCACGTAAAGCGATTGCTGATTTACCCGTTGAATTAAAAAAATTAAATCCTTGGGTAAGGCGTGTTGGCAGCATTCAAAGTGATATTACAGCCTACCATCAGCGCTAACTAGTGCTGCTTATTATTTATTCTTTTTTTCCGTCATCATTGATGGATCCAATCAATTTATCCGTTTTATCGCAGCCACAAGTGCAAAAAGTTGCTTTCCGGTTCTCTCTTGCTGCGGGCTCAGGTTATAATCCTGTCATCTTAGTAAAGGATGTCGGATGATGAGTGAGTTAAAGAACGATCGGTTTTTGAGAGCATTAATGCGTGAGTCAGTAGATGTGACGCCGGTTTGGATGATGCGACAAGCCGGGCGCTATTTGCCTGAGTATCGGGAAACCCGAGCTAAAGCTGGCGGCATTATTGAACTCTTTCGATCGCCGCAGCTAGCGTGTGAAGTAACGCTACAACCGCTTGACCGTTACCCTTTAGACGCAGCAATTTTATTTTCGGATATTCTTACGGTGCCTGATGCTATGGGGCTAGGTCTTTATTTTGAGACGGGAGAAGGGCCAAGATTTCAAAACCCGGTGCGTACCGATGCCGACGTAGACCGACTACCTATCGTTAACCCCGAACGTGATCTGCCTTATGTCATTGATGCCGTCAAAACTATTCGAGCCGAACTAAATGGTCGTGTGCCGTTAATTGGTTTCTCTGGTAGTCCCTGGACATTGGCCACCTACATGATCGAAGGCAGTTCTAGTAAAAACTATCATTACATAAAAACCATGATGTATGATAAGCCAGAGTTATTGCACCAACTCTTGTCGAAGCTCGCGACGTCAGTGACTGCGTATTTAAATGCGCAGATCGAAGCCGGCGCTCAAGCTGTGCAGATTTTTGATACCTGGGGCGGCATATTAAGCGGCCACGCTTATCAAGCGTTTTCTCTGGCATACATGAAGAAAATAGTAGAGGGTTTAATAACTCAGCGTGAAGGCCGAACAGTACCTATTATTTTGTTCACCAAAAATGGCGGTCAATGGCTTGAGTCCATTGCGGCGTCTGGCTGTCATTGTGTCGGCCTTGATTGGACGACAAATATTGGTGATGCTCGCAAGCGGCTCGATGGCCGCGTCGCCCTGCAAGGTAATATGGACCCTGCTGTGCTGTATGCGTCGCCACAGGCTATACGTAGTGAGGTGGCCCGTTTGTTAGAGAGTTATGGTTCAGGTGTTGGGCACGTATTTAATTTGGGGCATGGTATTACACCGGGTGTTGACCCGAAAAATGCCGGTGTTTTCATTGATGCGGTGCATGAGTTATCAGCTCAGTATCATGCTTAGCGTTATTGTTTTTTTACGTTGGGTTTCGCGCTGTACTTGAATATGATTGTGCCTAGATGTGATTGTATCTGGATATGCTGTTAATAGGGGCGTGTTCAATGCTGCCCTATTATTTATTTTATAAGCTAATCACTTATTGCCGCAGTTTATATAGAACTAAAAGTCAGTTGCGATTATTACTATAGGCAAAATTACCATATTAATATCCGTCTGCTGACTTAATCTTACCTATTTAACTTTTCGCTATATGACAAACTAATACTCTAGTAACCGAGTCCGCATTGGCTCTGTGGGGTTGTGTTCAACCTGAGGCTTTGCCCAATTGAGGGTTAGTATTGTGTGGATTGGTTCGCGATTTCTGCCTACAAAAAGTAATACAGTAAAGTCTATAATGAGTTAGTCGGGATTGACTTTTTTTTCTGCACGGATGCCACTGTTTTTTGTGTCGTAAAACAGGTTGAGCCGTGGGTATTAAGCAGATAAAAGTTGCTATTGGTGAGCTGGAAGAGGGTATGTACGTCTCCCGTTTAGATCGTGCCTGGTCTGAGACGCCATTCCCGCTACAGGGCTTTCATGTCCGCACTGCTTCAGACATCGAAGAACTTTCACATTATTGTCGTTATGTTTACGTCGATCAGTTAAAGAGTCGAACTGATGATGCTAAAATCCGATTTTATGGTTCCGCGTTAAATAAGGGCGTTAAGAAAAAGAAAGAGAAATCTGAAGACCAGGTTTGCGTTAAGGTAGCGCCGATCCCCGTTAATCGGGATGTCTATCGTCACCGAGAGCCATTAAAAAAGGAAAAGACTAAGGCCAAAAAATTTCATCGCGAAGTAACTTCAGCGGTCAAAGACGTTTTCAAGCATGTTGGTGAAGGTAAGCCGCTTCGCTACCAGCAAGCCAAGCAGGCATCCAAAAAGATGGTGGATAGCATTGTAAAAAATCCTGATGCTTTTGCCTGGCTGAGTCGTATAAAAGAAAAAGACGAACACACCTATAGTCATTCCGTGAGATCATCGATTTGGGCGACCTTATTTGGGCGGCATATTGGGCTTGAGCTTGCGGAACTGGAAGATTTAGCGCTGGGTGTTTTGCTTAAGGATGTTGGCAAAACATGTTTGCCAAAGCCGTTGTGGGACCTAAAAAAATTAGAAGGAAAACATCTAGAAAGTGCTAAGCAGTTTGTTAACTTGGGGGTGGAGTTATTAAAAGGAACCAGCGGCGTATCGCCACGTGTTATTACGGTTGTCAAATACCATCGCGAGCGTCATGACGGTTCTGGCTTTCCTAACGGCGTTAAAGGCGATAAAACGCCATTGTTAGGCAAGTTAGCCGGCATTGTTTCATTTTATGACGAAATTACTAATCCTAGAGCGCGGCAACCTTTGTCGTCGACCAAAGCGATAGCTCAGCTATATCAGACTATCGATACCGGGTTTCAACAAGATATCGTGCTCGAGTTTATTAAGGCTATTGGCCTATACCCTACCGGGACCTTGGTCGAACTGACGACCGGTGATATTGGCGTTGTTGTCGAACAAAATGAAGAGCGGCGGTTAAGGCCCAAGGTGATGCTACTAATTAGCCCAGGCAATCGGCCCTATAAAAAGCCGCCTACTATTGATCTTAATGTCGATGCCATTGCGGTCGGTTCGCCTGATGCCTGGAATAAAAAATATGCTCGTTGCCCTGAAATAGATATTAAGCGAGACTTAGAGCCTGACGCCTATGACATTGACATTGCTACAATTCGCGATGACTCTTTGTTTAAAGGTTGGAAGTTCCCCGGTTTAGGCATTCGAGCCGGTTAGCTATATCTATTTTGAATCACTGTATTTGAGCCACTGTATCTGAATTGCTGTATCCGAATCACTACGGCAGACACCATCTTAACAGCTTCTGTTAAAGGAGTTCACCCAACACTTGTCCCATCTGGGTTGGCGTCTCGGCATCAAAATCATGTGACCATCGTACCCTGTTTGGTGGAAAACAGATAATAGCAGTTGAGCCCAATTTAAACCGACCCATCTCTTCGCCTTTTTTTAAGTGAATTGGCGTAAGTTTATCATAATAAACCGTTTGAATTTTCTTTGGTAACGGTGTAATTTGCCCAGCCCATACGGTCTCGATGCTGGCGACAATCATAGCGCCCACCAACACTAACGCCATAGGCCCCACTGCCGTATCAAATAGCGCCACAACCCGCTCGTTGCGTGCAAACAATCTAGGTACATGCTGTGCAGTAACGGTATTAACAGAAAACAGGTCGCCTGGTATGTGAATCATGCATCGCAATGTACCATCAATTGGCATATGCACCCGGTGATAGTCTTTTGGTGAGAGGTAAATGGTAGCAAATAAACCTCCGTAAAAGTCTTGGCTAAGTGTAGAATTCGCACCGAGTAGCTCATCAATAGAATAATCATGGCCCTTGGCTTGAAAAATTCTCCCTTGCTCTATACGGCCGATTTGGCTAATGGCACCGTCGGCAGGACAAACAACGGTGTTAGGATCGTTATCTATTGGGCGAGCACTATCTTTTAATGCTCGCGTAAAAAAATCGTTAAATGTCTTAAAAGCTGTAGCGTTGGTTTCTTTGGCTAGCGACAAATCAACGTTAAAGTGGCTGACAAACCGGGTAATTAAACTATTTTTAATCCAGCGAATTTCCGTTTCGGCAAACCACCCTAATAATCGCGATAACTGATGTTGCGGCACAAGATACTGCAAAAGAATAAATAATTTCTGTTTTAACATAACAAGCTATTTACCTTACACTTTACCTTCTAGGACTAACTGCGCTTGAATGACTATGATTCGATAGGTGTGTCCATTCGATTACCCCATTCGCCCCAAGAACCGTGGTATCCCTTAACATCGGGATAATTTAGGATCTTTGCTACCAAATAGGTAAGACTAGAGCGATGGTGGGATTGGCAGTGAGTGACAATATGCTTATCAGGCGTCAAGCCCAATTGGTTTAGCTTGGCAATAAGGGTTGCTCGATCAAGTAGTCGAAGATTGCGTTTTTTATCCATTAGATCTGTCCATTCGCAATGGATGGCGCCAGGAATATGTCCGCCCCGTTTGGCCAATACTTTAATGCCCTCATATTCTTCTTTACTGCGTGCGTCCCACACTGCGAAATTGTCATCCGTTAAATGCGCTAAAATATCGTCGGTTTCGGCTATAGGTGTGCGATCAATTTGGTGCAAGTGAAAGTCTGTTGGCCGACCGGTATTGACTGTTGTCTGGCACGGATGACCTTCATTGGCCCACGCGTGGATGCCGCCGTCCAAATAAGAGTAGTGCGGGTGGCCAATGACATCTAGCGTCCAAATAAGCCGTCCAGCCCAACCGCCACCTTCATCGTCGTAGGCAATAATATGTTTATCGGGCGCTAATCCCAATTCGGAAAAGAGAGTAATCAGGTCGTTAATATCTGGTAATTTACCTGCGGCGGGTTTAATACCACACTGCAATAAGCTGGGTGGCAAATGAATAGCGCCGGGCACGTGACCTTCAAGATAGCGATCTTGATTAGAAAGGTCGACAATGAGTAGTTTATTATTGCCCAGTATGGCCTCTAACTCGGCAGGTTGTAATAGTAAAGGAATTGAGTCGCTCATAAATTAATCTTTTAGTGTGAACTGGAATGCTTATTGTAACCCCTGCGTCACAGGTTTCCAGCTTCTGTTGTAATGCTTACTATTGATCCGGAGGATCAGCCGAGATGGCTTGCGATAAAACATGACCGATGGTAGCAGGTGATATGATGTTAGTTAGGCTTATCTAAAGCCTTTGATTGAATTAAATAATATCGTCTAAGCAGCTACCTTTTAACGATTTAATCCATGCCTGAATAAGTTCGACGCCTTCTGTGTGCACCAAGCTCCGTCCCACTTCGGGCATCATAATTTGCGGTGCCTGGCTTTTCATACGGTACAGTAGAATAGAACCTTCAGGTCTGCCAGGATAGATATTATATGCTAGTCCGCCTGCACCAATGCCACCGGTAACCGGCGGTTTACAGAGGCCAAGTTGTCTAAGATTAGTGATGTCATCAGTTAAGAATAAACCTGAGGAATTTGCACTACCTGTCGGGTTGTGACAGTGGCCACAATTGATATCGAGGTAGGTTCTAGCGTTGAGGTCGAGTAAGTGCGGCTGCGGTAGTGACCTATGTTTCGCATAGTCATGGTTGGGTGACGATATAATTTTTAACTGCTGCCAATGTGCGAGCTGGCTAATTGTTTGGCCCTGATAAGAAACAGTCGTATTGAGTAATTGTGGCTTTATACCCAATGGCAGTGTTTGCTGTTTTGTTTGGTTTATGGCATGGCACTCTATGCATTGATTTGCATTAGGTACGGAATAGATAAAGTGTTTGGGTTCTGCATTACTATTGATGTTTAACGATAAAGGAATAGTTTGTCCGGCGACAGCAAGATCGGCATCAGACTGTTGCTTATTCCATATGTAGGGTAAGCCAAGCCAACCATTTTGGGTATTTACCAGTAGGCGTGTTTCGATTAAATGAGAGAATTTTAATGGTAACTGATCGCTTGCAGTGGATAACTTAT